>DASSJP010000279.1:0-5571 GCA_035691165.1 Rubrobacter sp. | reverse complement strand
TGCAGCGCCGCCTTCGGAACGCCGGTACTTCCCGAGGTGAAGATGATGGTCGCGGGACGGTTCAATGGGATGACTATCGGCTCCGCCCGGTCAGATGAGCTTCCCGCTTCGAGCAGGGTCCCCGGCCTCAGCCTGTAAAGGTCCGCGCCGACCGTTTGCAGGAGCTTTTCGTCGCCGGAGATCAGGGCCGAACACGCCGCCCTCTTCAGGAGCTGCGCGACGCCATGTGGTGGCAGGCGGTCGCTGATAGGACAGACCACGTGACCGGCACGGATCAGGGCTAGCAACAATACGACATAACGTTCGTCTTTGGGCAGGTAGAGTGCCATCCGGCTCCCTGGCTCGAACTCTCCGAGACGGAGCGCCGCAGCGGAGACGAACCTGTCCAGCTCCTCGAATGTGATGGTGCCTCGCACGCCCGCGACCGCCGCGGCTTCCGGGGAAGCAAGGGCAGCCGCCCGCAGAGGACAGGGCACACTAGAGTTGTCTTCGTTCACGTCCCTATGTTATCCCGAGCGTCAGGGTCTCGGTGGCCAGTGCTTCCACGAAGTAGCGGTCGTGGGAGACGAACAGAATACAGCCTGGGAAGTCTTTGAGCGCTTCCAGCAGTACGTCCTGGGTCTCTATATCAAGGTAGTTCGTGGGCTCGTCAAGGACGAGGAGGTTGTTGTCTTCGAGGATGATCCTGGCCAGAAGCACCTTCGCACGCTCGCCTGAGCTCAACTTCGCGACGGGCTTGTTGACGGTCTCCCTCCTGACGCCCATCCTGCCCATGATGGTCCGGGCCAGGGTCTCGTCGCTCCCAGCCTCGAGAATCGCTTCGAGGGCCGTGAAGTGTGGAGGTACGAGCCGGTTGTCCTGGTCGAAGTAGCCGACCTTCGCGGAAGGGACGAGGCGCACGTCGCCGCTCAGAGGGGGTATCTCACCGAGCGCGGTACGCAGGAGCGCGGTCTTGCCGCAACCGTTTGGCCCGAGTACCGCGAGCCTGTCCCCGGCCCAGAGATCCAACGACACCTCTTCAGTCAAAGAACTCCCCTCCGCATAACCAACGACGAGGTCCTCGGCGCGCAGTAGACCGCGACCTCTCGCGGCGGCGAACTCTATCCTGACCGCGTCCTTCTCGAAAGGCTTCTCGGTCCTGGCGTTCTCCGCGGCCTCCTCCATCCTGCGCCTGGCGACGAGCGAACGCTTCATGACCTTCGCGGCCCTGTGGCTCACAAATCCCTTGTCCGCCGCACCCCGCTTCTGTTTCTCGCCGGCGTCGGACCACCTCTTGTAATCCTGTGCCTGCCGCTGCAGCTTCTTCGCCAGCTTCCTGTTCTTCTCGTATCTGCGCCACCCCTCCTCCTCGGCCTGCGCCAGTTGTTGGCGGAACGCGGAGTAGTCGCCCGAGTAGAGGGTGAGCCTGCCACGGTCGAGGTGGGCCGTTTTCCTCGAGGCGGCGTCGAGGAAGCGCCGGTCGTGGGAGGCCACTACGTAGGCAGCGTCCATCCCGGCGAGGTGCCCTTCGAGCCATTCGCGGGCAGGGATGTCAAGGTGGTTCGTCGGCTCGTCGAACAGGATGAGGTCGTGATCCTCTAGCAACAGCCGCGCGAGCGCGAGCCGAACCCTCTGGCCTGCGGACATCTCGGTCACCCTGCGGTCCCAGATCGCCTCGGAGAGGCCGAGCCCCGTAAGCGTTGACTCCGTCCTCGTCCTGAACTGATAGCCGCCCGAGACCTCGAAGCGCTGCTGCACCTCGCCCAGCTCTGCCAGGAGCTCCGAAGCCCGGTCACCGTCCTCGCCAAGTTCGGAAGCCAGACGCTCGATGCGGTTTTCGAGTTCGATCAGGGTCCCGAAAGGCTCCAGTGCCACCTCCATGCAGGTACGTTTGGGGTCGTCCTCCAGATCCGAGAAATCCTGCTCCAGGTACCCGATACGGACTCCCCTGGCAAACGATACCTCGCCAGAGTCGGGCGCCAGACGTCCCTTGAGAATGCGGAACATGCTCGTCTTCCCCGCGCCGTTCTCACCGACGAGCGAGATCCTGTCCCCCGGATAGACGGTCAGGGAGACGTCTTCGAGTACCTTCTTGTCAGGGAACGAGAGTGAGACGTTTGTGAGTTGTGCGAGCACGTAAAGATCCTTTGCTGGAAGAGGGTGGAGAGACTTATTGCAAAGGAAGCTCGCTACATGCCGGCTAGTATATCCCAACACCCCCGAACCCGCACGGAGAAACTAGAGCATCTCCAGCTTTCGAACGTCGACCCTGCGCGAGGCTTCCGCCGTCTCCCGAACATCTAGGCTCGGAGCTGGAAGGTCAAGCGCCTCTTTGAGCACGTCCTCTGCCAGTCGACGATATGTGTCCAGCCCGGCTGGGATCTCATTGGCCCCGATGCCTGCCGCAAGAGCCACCAGGGCCGCCGTCCCGACGCCGCTCTCGTAAGCCGAACTGACGACGGGCGTCACGCCGAGGCGGAGCGCCCGCTCCGCCACCCGCAACGTGCGCGAGATACCGCCGATCAGTGTCGGCTTGAGCACGAAGGCCCGCGCATAACGGTGTTCCTCCAACTCCTCAGGCTCGATCCCAACCAGCGACTCGTCGAGCGCCACGGGCACGCCGAACTCCCTGACGAGTTCTGGCAGCCGCGCCGGGTCGGCGAGCGGCTCCTCCACGTACTCGAAGCGTGTCCCCGCCGCGCCGCGTAAGAACTCAGCCGCCTCCTGATAATCCCACGCCCGGTTTGCGTCGAGCCGCAGCGAATTGCCGTCACCGAGCTCCCTGTCGAGCATGCGGACGAGGGCGACTTCCTCAGCGACTGTCCGCACACCGACCTTGAGCTTGATGCTCCGATAGCCCGCATCCCTCATGCGACGCGCCTCTTCGAGGACTTCTCCTGGAGATCCCGAGAGCAGCCCGTTTACCGGCACCGTCGCCCTCGGATATTGCGTCACCAGCTCAGGCAGCACCTTGCCGGAGGAAGCCGCGTACAGGTTCCAGAGCGCAAGCTCGAACCCGAACCGGACGGAGGGAGCGGGATCGAGACGGTCGAGCTCACGGCTGAAGTCTCCTTCAAGTTCCATCCAGTCGTCTGTACCTTCGCGTTCCAATACTTGCTCAGCCAGCGAGTGTAGCTGCGCTGCGGCTTCGTCCAGACTCTCCCCGCTGAAGCCGGGTAGCGGCGCAGTCTCACCCCAGCCCTCGGAACCTTCGCCGCCGGTCAGCCTCACCAGGAGACCTTCGCGGTGATCGAGCGTAACGCCTTTGAGCGTAAGCGGTTTGGTGAAGGGCAGTCTGTAACGGTAGAGGGCGAAGCTACTCAAATACACGCCGGCTTCGCCGCCAGCCTACGGGCGGTGGGGGTACTTCGAGAAGTCCGGTTTGCGCTTCTCCTTATAGGCGTCGCGGCCCTCCTGTGCCTCCTCGCTGCCGTAGAAGAGGAGGTTCGCGTCGTGGGCGAGTTGCTGGATACCCGCGAAGCCGTCCTCGTGGGCGTGGAAGCTCGCCTTCAGGAGACGGAGTGCGAAGGGTGAGCGGTCCAGCATCTCGCGACACCAGCGGACGGTCTCCTCTTCGAGATCGGCGAGCGGCACGACAGAATTGACGAGCCCCATTTCGAGCGCCTCTTCGGCCGAGTACATGCGGCAGAGGAACCAGATCTCCTTCGCTTTCTTCGGCCCGACTAGCTGGGTGAGGACCGAAGCGCCGAAACCGCCGTCGAAGCTGCCTACCTTGGGGCCGACCTGCCCGAACTTAGCGTTATCCGCGGCGATGGTGAGGTCGCACACCACGTGCAGAACGTGCCCGCCGCCGACGGCGTATCCTGCCACCATCGCCACGACGGGCTTGGGGCAACGACGGATCTGGACGTGCAGGTCCGTGACGTGGAAGCGCCCGACGGACTCACCCCCAGGAGTACGGCGCGGCGCGTCAGGGTCTTCGAGGTATCCGGCATCTCCTCGTACCTTCTGGTCCCCGCCGGAGGAGAATGCCTCCGTACCCTCCCCAGTCAGGATGATTACCCCGATCTGGTGGTCTTCGCGGGCGTCATCGAGGGCCCTCTGCATCTCGATAACAGTTAGCGGACGGAAGGCGTTTCGTACCTCGGGGCGGTTTATGGTGATCTTCGCGATCCCCTCCGCCTTCTCGTACTTGATGTCCTCGAACTCTCCGGCTGGTTCCCAGGCTATTGTAGTCATGGAGAGAGATTATAGAGACTCACGCCTGATTCTTTCAGTGACCTGCTCGGTATCGTTCCGCGCGGAGCCGGTAACGAATGAAACGCTCGCCGCCGATCTCAGTCTCCCCGTCAGGCTCGAACCCGAGCCGCATCAGTCCCCTGAAGCTCACTCTCGAAGGCGGCAACGAGGCTGTCACTGAATCGAAGCCCATCTCCCCGAACGCGCGGGCGACGATCTCCTCATAGATGGCGCGTCCCGTCCCCCAGTAGTCAGGGTGGAGGACCAGCGCCACATCCGCGTCGCCTTCCTCGGGTTGCAAACCACCCCAACCGGCGAACTCGCCATCGACGAAGAACGCCCACGGCCCGTACCCGTGCTCCTCCCAGAGCCGCTCCTTGTCCGCTATAAACGTCTCGTATGCGGCTTCATCGAAAGTGCCACTCGACAGGGGCATGTGCCTCCGCACCAGAGGATCGTTCCCCAGCCTGATCATGTCTGCCTTATCTATCTCGCTTAACCTCTTGAACTCGATGTTCATCTCTCGACCTCCGGCTCACCCACGCGTCATGATAGACCTATGGCGCGCCCCCATGCTGCGGTCAAAGATGATCTTTGATTCCAGTGGTACCGGCTGTACCCTTGCTTCAGGATGCACCCCCAGACGTACAGAGGTTTGAGAGATGCCCGCGACTTCATGCGTTACGCTTTCCGGCGTCCCGTCTCCCTCCCTGAGGTCGCGGCGCAGGCAAACCTCTCCCCCTACCACTTCCTGCGCGTATACAAGCAAGCGTACGGGGAGACACCGCACGAATTCCTGACCAGGTTGCGAATAGAGAGGGCGAAGACGCTACTGGCGAGAGGGAGCCACAACGTCACGGAAACGTGCTTCGAGGTGGGTTTCTCCAGCCTGGGCAGCTTCAGTACCCTGTTCGCCCACCGCGTCGGTCTGTCCCCGTCCGAGTACCGGCGTTATGCGCGATCGAGCATCTTGGTTCCTGACATGGTCAGGCCGCTCTTCGTTCCCTCTTGCTTTCTGACCATGTTGTACGGACCCACGGATAACCGCAAAATTCGAGAAGTCGGAGAGGCACCCCCGATAGTATCTTCAAGCCAAAGCAGCGAGACAGGGAGGTAAGCCGTGATCCAACGCCAGAGCCACTCGACGGTCTACGTGATCGACCAGGAAGAGGCACTCAAGTTCTACCGCGACATGCTTGGCTTCGAGGTCAATACCGATATGACCATGGACGACTCGGGCTTTCGCTGGCTGACGTTGAGCCCCAAAGGACAGCCCGACCTCGAAGTGATACTGGCCAAGGTATCCTCAAGCCCGATGTTCGACGCCGACACAGCTGAAGAGATGAAAGCGCTGGTCGCCAGGGGCGCTTTCGGAATCGGCGTCTTCGAAAC
>DASSJP010000278.1:0-8251 GCA_035691165.1 Rubrobacter sp. | reverse complement strand
TGAAGTTGAACTGGTGGCAGCCGATAAAGTTGGCTGCTTGGATCAGGTATGCCGAGCGGATCGGGTGCGGGCCGAAACGCAGGTGCGAAACGGTCCTTGAGCCCGACTTCTTGGAGTCGTAGACGAAGTAGCCCTGAGTGTAGAAGTCTGGGTCCTCGCCGATGATCTTGATGGTGTTCTTGTTGGCCCCTACGGTGCCGTCGGCACCGAGACCGAAGAACATGGCGCGGAACACACTCTCGGGCTCCGTGCTGAAGGACGGATCATAGGCGAGGCTCGTGTGGGAGACGTCGTCGGTGATGCCGATGGTGAAGTGGTTCTTCGGGTGGTCCTTTCCCAGCTCATCGAGGATGCCCTTGACCATCGCCGGCGTGAACTCCTTCGACGACAGCCCGTAGCGGCCGCCGATGACGCGCGGCATGGCGGCCGTCGGCAATCGTCCCTCAGCCGCGGCCTCGCTGAGGGCGACGAGAGCGTCCTGGTAGAGCGGTTCTCCCGTGCTGCCAGGTTCCTTCGTGCGATCGAGCACAGCGACGGCGCGCGCCGATGAAGGCAAGGCCGCCAGGAAATGCTCTATCGAGAACGGCCGGTACAGGTGGACCTGAACCACGCCGACCTTCTCACCACGCTCGGCGAGGTACTCAACCGTCTCGCGTGCCGTCTCGGCGCCCGAGCCCATGAGGACGAGCACTCGCTCGGCATCCGATGCCCCGAAGTAGTCGAACAGATGGTAGGGCCGCCCGGTCAGAGCGCCGAACCGCTCCATGGCCTTCTCGACGACGGACGGCGTAAGCTGGAAGAACGGCGTGCTCGCCTCGCGTGCCTGGAAGTAGACGTCTGGATTGTGGGCAGTGCCGCGGATAAAGGGATTGTCCGGGTTGAGCGCCCTGCGGCGGTGGGCGAGGACGAGGTCCTCGTCGATCATCGCCCGCAGCACGTCGTCAGGTAAAAGTGTAACCTTGTTGATCTCGTGGGAGGTGCGGAAGCCATCGAAGAAGTGAATGAAGGGGATCCGCGCCTCCAGGGTCGCAGCCTGCGCGATGAGAGCCATGTCGTGGGCCTCTTGCGGCGAGCTTGAGGCGAGCTGGGCGAAGCCGGTCGGCCTTACAGCCATGACGTCGGCCTGGTCCCCGAAGATGGAGAGCGCGTGGGTGGCCAGAGACCGGGCGGCGACGTGGAAGACGGCACACGTCAGCTCACCGGCGATCTTGTACATGTTCGGTATCATCAGCATCAGGCCCTGGGAAGCGGTGAACGTGGTCGTCAGCGCCCCCGCCTGCAGGGCGCCGTGGACGGTGCCTGCCGCACCCGCCTCGCTCTGCATCTCGACGACCTCGGGGACGTTGCCCCAGAGGTTCTCGCGCCCCTCGCTCGACCACTGGTCTGCGAGCTCAGCCATGGGCGAGGACGGCGTAATAGGGTAGATGGCGCAGACCTCGTTGAGGCGGTAGGCGACGTGCGCCGCAGCTTCGTTGCCATCAATGGTCGTTATCTGCTGGTCAGCCATGGCTACTCGCCCGCCCGGGGTTCTGGGATCATCTCGATAGCGTGGCACGGGCACTGCTCGAAGCAGATCGCGCACCCCGTGCACTGGTCGAAGTCGATCTCGTATCCTCGCTTCGGCCCAAGCTTGATGATCGCATCCTCAGGGCACGCGCCGAAGCAGCCGTCGCACTCGAAGCAGTTGCCGCACGAGAGGCACCGCTTGGCCTCATACGAGGCGTCCTTCTCCGAGAGACCCTTTACGACCTCGTCGAAGCCAGCCCGCCGCCGATGCGTCTCCAGGTGCCCCTGCGGACGCTGGGCCGCCTCGGTGTAGAACCAGAGGTTTAGCTTCTCGAACGTGGCCATCTCCTTAGACGGCGGCTTGGTGTAGGTTGAGTTGCGCAGGTAGGCATCGATGTTGCGCGCGGCCTTCTTGCCGTGGCCTACGCCGGTGGTCACCGTCCGCTCCGAAGGCACCATGTCGCCTCCGGCGAACAGCCCCGGGTAGCCGGTCATCATGGTCTCCGAAACGATAACCGTGCCGTCCTCGTTGATCTCGATGCCGGGTACCCCGCGGAGTAACGACGTATCGGTCTCCTGGCCGAGAGCCAAGATGAGGTCGTTTGCCTCGATCGTCTCGAACCGGCCGGTTGGCTGCGGGCGTCCCCGCTCGTCCACCTCCATCATCTCAACGGTAAGTTCACCCTCCTCGATGGACTTGATCTTGCGCAGCCAGTGGATTTTGATCCCCTCTTCGAGGGCTTCGTCCGCCTCGAACTCGTGGGCCGGCATGTTCGCTCTGTCACGACGATAAATGATCATCGGCTCGTAGCCGAGGCGCTCGGCGGCGCGGGCGGCATCCATAGCGGTGTTCCCCCCGCCATAGACGGCGACCCTGCGGCCGAGCTTCGGCGCCTCGCCCATCTCGACGCTCTTCAAGAAACCCAGAGCATCAAGGACCTTGCCGGCGTCCCGCCCTGGTATGTCCACACGTTTCGACAGGTGTGCCCCAACGGCGACGAATGCGGCGTCGAAGCTACCCTCCTCGATCTCCTCTTTCAGGTCCTCGACCTTATGGTTCAGGACGATGTTGACGCCCATGTTCTCGATACGCTCGATCTCACCGTCCAGTATGTTGCGCGGCAACCGGTAGGCCGGTATGCCGAAGTGCATCATGCCCCCTGCCATCGGGCCGGCCTCGTGGACCTCGACCTCGTGCCCCATGAGCGTGAGGTGGTGAGCGGCCGACAAACCGCTCGGCCCGGCTCCGACGACGAGCACCCTCTTGCCCGTCGGGCGGACCTCAAGGCGCGGCACCCACCCCTCTTGAAGGGCCTTATCGCCGAGAAAGCGCTCGATAGCGTGGATGCTCACCGGCGCGTCAAGGCGTCCCCGATTGCAGCTCGTCTCGCAGGGGTGGTAGCAGACCCGTCCGTGTACCGCCGGCAGCGGGTTGTCCTTAAGTATGGTCTCCCACGCCTCACGGAAGAGGCCCTCGGTGGCGAAGGCGAGCCACGCCTGGATGTCCTCCCCGGCCGGACAGGCATGGTTGCATGGTGGAAGCAGGTCAACGTAGATCGGACGTTGGGTCCTTGTCGGTCCTGTCTGGTGCTTGCGCGCCAGGTTCGGCGGTGGGGTGAGGTCAAAGGGCTGGTCGGTCATCGCTTCTTCTCCTAGAGGACATCTTCTCCGCTCCCATGAGGCAGTCTAGCGGATTCTTGGGTCGGGGATCAAAGCTGGGGATTAAAGGCGCTGGCTCGTGCACCGCACCATTCCGGCGTCCACACGCCCGGCCAGGTGCCGGGTGGGGCGGTGGAATGGTGCGGTGTGGATGGACTGCCCGGGGACGACCCGCATCCATGAGCGTCGAACCTCCTGTACATACTTCTGGCTCTCTGAAGGGTCACTGTATCCAAACACGGCGGCAAAGCCCTGAGCGATATTGACCATTCTCCTAATCCAACTTGATCAAGACTCTATCCGAAAACCGCCAAGTTGAGCAGTATGTGGGCGCAGGCTGGAGATAGCAAAGATTCACTACAGAGTTGGTCAATGCGTGTCAGGACATCTCCCTGCTGCGGCATTAAGCTCCAAGTACGTAAGGGTATACAACCGGCGAGAGGGAGGCATCATGACACCCCTCAAGAGTAAACTCTACAGCGAACCGCAAATCGGCATGCGGACGTGGATCACACGCCACCCAGTTTCGTCGTTCTTCGTGCTCGCATACGCTATCACCTGGATCGCCTGGCTCCCGGACATACTGGGCTATCATGGCGACCTTGGCCAGGTGCTCATGATGATCGCCCAGTTCGGACCTGCCATAGCTGCGCTCGTACTCGTCTGGTATTCGGGCGCATCGGTTCGTAGCTGGGCACACAACATCGTCCGCTGGCGCGTGGCACCATGGTGGTATGTCGTAGCGGTTGGGTTGCCCGTGGTTCTGATCGGCGTCCAGGGTACACTCTTCGGCCTATTAGGGTACCCGCTCGACATCTCCTCGATCCCTGGTCGGCTCATCAACTTCTTGCCCTCGGCGATCATACTCGCGCTGATCGCCGGGCTAGGTGAGGAACCTGGCTGGCGTGGCTTCGCGCTGCCACGCCTCGAGACCCGCTACGCACCAGTGCTCGCTACGGTGCTCTTGGGATTCGTCTGGGCGATGTGGCACCTGCCTCTGGTCTTCGTCGACCCTAGGTTCCCGCATGGTTTCACGTCCTTAGCACCCCAGGTCCTGATCGGCCTGCTGACCATGATCACCATCTTCTTCTACGCGTTTTTCTACACCTGGGTGTATAACCGTACTCAGAGCGTCCTGTTGTGCATGCTCTTGCACGGTAGCTTCAACGCCGCTATCGGGCTCCTGCCGGCGTCCTTGGAGGTCCTCCAGAGGGGGACTTACGTGGCGCTCTTGGTTGTGCAGGGAGCGACCCTCCTGCTCGCTGTGGTCGTTCTCGTAGTTGCTACCAGCGGAAAGCTTGGTTACGCCGCTGTTTCGGAGCGCGCCGACGTGGCCGATACGGAGGTGCGGAGGGTACGCAAGGAGACGCATGGTGGTCGAGCAAGTTGAGGAAATGTGAGAACTGTACTTCGTGTAAGGAGACCATACAGATGATAGTGAGCACGACCACCGCAATAGACGGTAGACCCGTGAGCGAGTACGTTGGGGTAGTCACCGGCGAGGCTGTCTTGGGAGCCAACGTCTTTAGGGATCTGTTCGCTGGCTTGAGGGATATAGTGGGTGGGCGCTCGGCAGGCTACGAGAGTTCCCTGAGGCAAGCAAGAGAGACGGCGATAGAGGAGATGGTCGCAGAGGCACAGCAGGCGGGTGCTGACGCTGTGATTGGGGTAGATGTTGACTACGAATCCATCCAGCTAGGCCAGGGTGGCAGCATGCTGATGGTGAGCGCCTCAGGCACCGCCGTCAAACTATAGCTCTGGATCGAACGCTGGAGGCTGCCCGTACATGAGCTTTTGAGAAGGAGGAGCGAATTGACCATAGAAGTATCGAGTCCTGCTTTCGAATCGGGTGCCACTATCCCGAAGAAGTACACAGGAGAGGGGCAGGATATCTCCCCTCCCCTGAAGTGGAGCTCTCTTCCCCAAGGGACCAAGGAGATAGCGATCATCTGCGATGATCCTGATGCGCCAACACAGGAGCCTTTCGTCCACTGGGTGCTCTACAACATCCCCGCAGACCAGACAGGACTTTCTGAAGGCATCACAGAGGAAGCCATAGAGGGCAAGAACGATTTCGGTGGTAGGGGCTACGGCGGGTGTATGCCGCCCCGAGGCCACGGAGTTCATCACTACCATTTCAAGGTCTACGCTCTAGACACCAAGCTGGATGCACCAGCGGGTCTTAGCAAGGAAGAACTCCTGGCGGCGATGGAAGGGCGCATCCTCGATGAAGGAGAGCTCGTCGGAACTTACGTAAGATGATGGCCGCACGGGGAAGGGATGTTGTACGCCGCATGATCCTCGACCCATAATGATTCGTTGTGATGACACACACGCCTCGCCTCCACGATCTTGGCATGAGCTCGTAGCCACTACGAACCCATTCTAGCTGGTGTCCGATACTCTCTTCGCCGAGCGGACGTGGTCTCAGAGGAGGATGTATCCCAGGTACTGGGCGCAATGCTTACGATAGCCAGGTCACATGAGAGTGGGGATTCGCTGAAGCTGGCTTATCTGGTCAATCCTAGCTACCCAGATAGTAAGCCTTAACCAAGACACCACCATTCTCTTGCCGCACACTTATGTCAGGATGAAAGGCACGGCAATCGCTTCGTGGGTTGCGCGCCTGGCCCAGGCGCCGCATCCAGCGGGTTCGGCAGCACAGGCAAAAGTACGCGAGTACATCCTGGCGCGGGCCAAAGTACTCGGACTACCCGCCGAAGTGTGGCGGCGTCATGGTATCAACCCGCCATGGTGGGGTGGTTGGACTGGGACCATAGAGAACGTGATCATGCGGTTTCCGGGCACGAGGAGTTCGGCGCCCGATGTGCTCATCACCTCCCACTACGGCTCCGCGGTACCGGCACACCCTTCGCATTTCCCCGCCGTGAGTATGTCGCTAGTGCATGATCAGGCGACCTCCTGTGGAATGGTCAGATGCTCGTAATGCGAACAACCGAAAACCCGGCAAACCCTCTCGGCAAGCTCGTAAGCGCCCAGCAGAGCGTCGGGCTCGACCACTTTGCGTTTGCCGTGAACCCATTTGGGCTCTATGGAGTTCAGTCACGGATTCTGTTTCGGCAGAAGACAGCTTACGATCCTCACTCCTCTGCCGCTCTTCTTGACTTCTCGGTTGTGAGATCCGAACCAGCGCCTGAGCTCCCTGGAGATGTGCCATGAAGCGTTGTCCCATATGAGGAGCAAGACCTTCTTGCCAACCGCTTCGAGCTTCTCGCAACACCACGAAAGGAATTGGATCGTTACGCCACTCACGGGCCGACCGTCCACGAACCTCAACCACTTCTCCCCGTCGAACTCAGGCAGATAGAGTCCGTAACAGGAGATGGCTTTCGGAGCAGGATCGTCCTTGGCGACCGAGTGTTGGACGAGGCGAAGGGGCTCCCCTCCCCAGAGCCCAGCTACTCAAGGTGGGCAAAGCCAGCCGGCTTCACCAGCCTTCGTCCTCGAAGCCCACTGCCCAAGTGTCTCCGAGAAGGCGCGCAAGCGTTGCCCGGATGGTCTCCCCTGAGACCCGCCTTTGTGTGAGCCCCTCCTCGAAGGCAACCTGTGCCACCATCTCAAGCGTCCATAGGCTTGAGTCCCTGCCAAACTCCCTCGGGGAGAGGTGGAGTATCTCCCTCACGGCCTCGGCACTCTTCTCATCGAAGGCGGCCTGGGTTCACCTGGGACGAGAAGAGCCCGGCTCCAAGGCGCCGAGGCCACGCTCGTTGAAGGCGTGGATGGCGTTCCTGACTGTCTGGGAGCCGCATCCCAGACTCCGGGCGATCTTGGGAGGGGACTCTCCGCGAGAACTCGCCAGAAGTCTCTGGCTCCGGCGCAGGACGAAAGCGCCTTTGGAGCGTAGCCCGGCTTCCAAAGCCTCGCACTCCTCTTCCGAAAACGAACGTACGAAGATGGGAGGTTTCATGAGAACCACAATAGCTCATCGCACACAACCTACTCTGGTAATGCACTAGGAAGGGCTGAAGCTGCTACGATGTCTCTTCGCTTTCGACACGCATCACCTTGCGTCTAAGGGCCATCCGCTACACATTAGGGAACGGTGCAGGTTGTTCCTCAAGAAGGAATTGAAGAGATCCCTCACTGCCGGAGGGAGTGACTGGTGTGCCGGGCACCCTTTTCGAGGATGCCCGGCGATGAGCATGCAGCTCCCTGCCTACACGGACTTAGCCTACTGGACAACCTTGAAGGGTCGCATCATGTCGTTGTCCTCGTGCTCGAGGATGTGGCAGTGGTAGACGTACTGCCTTTCCGGCGAGTCGAGCGGGGACCCCTCGGCGCCCTCGGGCAGCTCGAACATCTGGCGGATGCGCGTCACCTGGTTGGGGTTGGCACGCACCGTGTCCTTCCAGCCCTTCTCGTTGGCCGCCCGCGGTACCTCGGGGCCCAGCAAGAACGGCGTGGGGTCTATGGTGTTGTTGGGCAGCAGCATGGGCGCTCCTGCCTGCCGCTTCCGCGCCGCGTCGAGCGCGGCGGCGTAGCGCGCGCCATCGAGCGGAGTGCGCCCCATCACCTGGAAGTTGGTCAGGTGCATGTGGATCGGATGCGTGTCGGCGCTGATGTTGACGAAAGACCAGTCCTCTATCGTGTCCTCGGTGGGCATCTCGTCCACGAGGCGCTCGCCAGCGGCATCGCGGTCCTCGAACCTGTGTCCGTTCATCTGCAGCCAGAGGGGCTCGCCGGCGGTATCGAGGACCTCCTCGAGCGTGATGTAGCGCGTCTTGACGACGTCTCCGTCTCTGAGATCTGGCTCAGAACCGCCCAGCAGTGTCTCCGGTATCTTCTGCGGCCCCGGAGTCGTTACCGATTGCCCTACGCGGAACTGCATCAGGCTCAATATCCTCGGCGTAGCAGGGCTGACCACACCCTTGGGCAGCGACCGATTCTTGAGCTCGATGTTCTTGCCGGCGAGGCCTCTGAAGTCCACTATCACGTCTGCCCGCTCGGCAGGCAGCAGCAGGATCCGGCTGGTTTGCACCGGTTTGTGGAACATCACTCCCTCGGAGCCGATCTGGTAGAACGGTACCGCATTAACGTCTCCGATGGCCAGCTCGAGGTTGTAGAA
>DASSJP010000277.1:0-2011 GCA_035691165.1 Rubrobacter sp. | reverse complement strand
TGGCAGGTCGGGTGGTAGGTCACGCGGTGCGGGTAGTACGCGCCAACGTCCGTGACGCCGAGCTTCTTCACCAGGAACTCCGAGAGCTCGAAGACCCTGGGTGCGAGGGCCTCCACCTTCTCCGCGAGCCACCTGTCTCCCGCCAGTTCCGCCGCCGTGGGGTAGAGCTCGCGCACCATCCCGACGCAGGAGCCCGAGGGAGCTACGACGGCTTCATAGGGCGAGAAGACCTCAACGAAGCGCCGCACGAGCGGTAGCGCCTCGCGCTGGTAGCCGGTGTTGAAGTGCATCTGGCCGCAGCAGGTCTGTTCGAGGGGGAACTCCACCTCGTGCCCGAGGCGCTCGAGAAGCTGCACAGTTGCCCGGCCTGTCTCGGGGAAGAGCGTGTCGTTGAAACACGTGATAAACAGCGCTACACGCACGGCAGGTCCCGCGTACTCGAACACCGCATCGTGCCTCTGGAACCTCCCATCGCGCACCTCCCACCAGGTCGTCCGGCCACCCATGATAGCCTATTCCGCCCGCAATCCGGCAGCCCTCATCCGGTAGCGGCGCCTTCCGCCCGCATGCAGAGGCCGAAAATGGCCCGAAGTGTGCAGGCGGGCTACGCACAAAGAAGGATTGCGCTTCGTTGGGGGCGTGCGAAGATAGTGGTGAGGATACTGGCGGTCCGGGTCGCGCTACGTTGCCTCCTGCAGCTTACCGCTGCTGCACTTCCCGGGTGCACCCAGCACCACGGAGGACCGGTCCGCTTCTCATCCGCCTGGGTCGGCGGCTTACTCCTCAGTTTCCTTTCCCGGTCGCCGGCCCCGGGTGGTCTCTCCGTGGGTGAGGTCGCGGGCGGTGAACCAGCCTTCGGATAGCGCCTTGCGCGTGGCCTCGCCCCTCGAGCCCACGTCCATCTTGGCGTAGAGGTTGGCCAGGTGCCGTTTGACGGTCGCCTCCGAGAGGGTGAGGGAGGCGGCTATCTGGCGGTTGGACAGACCGCGGGCCGCCAGGAGCAGTATCTCCAGCTCTCTGCCGGAGGGTTCCTCCTCGCCCCGCTCCTCCACGCGCTCGAGGACGCTGCGGGGGACGGCCAGGATAACGTTCTCCCCGCGCGGTCTCAGTGGGCTGTGGGCCGCCGCCCGCACCGCCGCCAGCAGCTCCTCGAGGGAGGCGCTCTTGACCAGGTACCCGCTCGCTCCCTGCGCAAGCAGCTCGCGTACCAGCCGGGGGTTGTCGAACATGGTGACTATGAGGATGCGTGGCCGGGGCGACATGACGAGCATCTTCTCCATCGCCTCGGCGGCACCCATCACGGGCATCTCGACGTCGAGGACAACCACGTCGGGCTTTCTCTCCCGCGCCAGGGCGACGGCGTCGCGCCCGTTTTCGGCCTCGCCGACTATCTCTATCTCGCCGTCGGTGGAGAGCATCTCCTTGAGGCCCTGGCGGAACATGGTGTGATCGTCAGCCAGAAGAACCCTTATGCGACCGTCATTCTCCATCGCGCTCACCCAATGGTACGGTCACCTGGATCGTCGTGCCCCTCCCCGGGGTTGAGGAGACGCCGAGAGTCCCTCCTAGCAGCGAGGCGCGTTCCTCCATTGACTTCAGGCCGTTGTGATCTGCCGGGTGTAGATCATGAGTGTGGAAACCCTGGCCGTCGTCTTCGACAGAGCACACCATCGCTTCCGGCAGGACTTGCAGCCGCACCTTAATGCGGCTGCAATCCGAGTGTGTCACGGCGTTGCGGATCGCCTCGCGCAGGATCAGTAACACCTGGGTGCGAACCTCGGCCGGCACCGGCGCCTCGTCGCCTTCCGCCGAGACCTCGAAGCTGGCGCTCGGGGGGATCACGTCGCGCAGGAGATCGGAGAGGGCCGATTCCAGACCCCGGCTGACCTCCAGGCGACGGAGCTCCATGGAGAGGTTTCTGGTGGATTCGAGGGCCTCCCTGGTCGACTTCCTGGCCAGCTCGAGCTTGGCCGCGGACTTCTCGGGGTCGTGCTCTTTGAGTGCCTGGTGC
>DASSJP010000276.1:0-20781 GCA_035691165.1 Rubrobacter sp. | reverse complement strand
TCTCCGTTCGAACGTAGGATCGTCGTCCCCTTCTGCTACCAGTCAGAGAGATCCGGCATAGGCGAGACGGCCTTCCACGATGTCGTCTGGTACGCCCGCACCTTCGAACACGCCGCTGACGAGCGACTGCTCCTCCACTTTGGCGCGGTGGATTACCGTGCGACGGTCTGGGTGAACGGAGTGCATGTAGCCTCGCACGAGGGCGGCCACACGCCGTTTTCAGCCGACATCACCCACGCCTTCAACGGCGGGGAGAACATCGTGGTCGTGCGGGCGGAGGACCCTTCCCAAGACGTGACCATCCCGCGGGGAAAGCAGTACTGGAAAGAGGAATCCGAAGGGATCTTTTACACCCGGACGACGGGGATCTGGCAGACCGTGTGGCTCGAACCCGTGAGCCGCAGCCGCATCGACACCCTCAGCCTGACCCCTGACGTGGATGCCGCGAGCATCGAGCTGGAAGCCAACATCGTAGGCATCGAGCCGGGGATGAGCCTGCGGATGACGGTCGAGCTTGAAGGTGAACCGATTCTCGAAGATACAGTAAGAGTACAGTCCTCGTTCGTTGAACGCAGCCTGCCCCTAATACGTCGCGGCGACGCTCCCGGCGAGTCGCGCCTGGCCGCCTGGACAGGCATCGCCCTCTGGAGCCCCGAGCACCCCAACCTCTACGACCTCAGTCTTGAGTTGCTCGATGAGGGCGGAGAGGTACTAGATACCGTCGATAGTTACTTCGGTATGCGGAAGATAGAGACCAGAGGCCGCAAGGTCTATCTGAACGGCATTCCTTACTACCAGCGCCTCATACTCGACCAGGGCTACTTTCCCGAGGGCATCCTGACGGCGCCGACGGACGACGATCTGCGCAGAGATATAGAGCTGGCGAAGGAGATGGGTTTCAACGGGGCGCGCAAGCACCAGAAGGTTGAGGACCCGCGCTGGCTGTTCTGGGCCGACACCCTTGGTTTCCTCGTTTGGGGCGAGATGGCGAACGCCTACCAGTACAGCTCCGATTACGTGCGGCGCATTACAGCCGAGTGGCAGGAGGCGCTCATGCGCGACTACAACCACCCGTGCATCGTCGCCTGGGTCCCGATGAACGAGAGCTGGGGCGTCCCGAACCTGGTGGAGCGGCGGGATCAGGTCGAGCATTTGCTCTCCCTCTACCACCTGACACGCTCACTCGATCTGACCCGACCCGTCGTCTCGAACGATGGATGGGAGCACGCCACTACCGACCTCTGTACGATCCACGACTACCGCGACGCCGAAGCCCTGGCGAAGAGCTACGCCACACCGGAGTCTTCAGTCGCCGCCGAGCCAGCGAACCGGCCCGTCTACGTCCCCGGCCACGGCTACCGGGGCGAACCGATCCTGATCACCGAGTTCGGCGGCATCGCCTTCTCAGGCGACGAAGCCGGAGGCTGGGGCTACAGCACCGTCGCGGACTCCGAAGAGTTCCTGGAGCACTACGAATCCCTCATCGACGCTCTTCTGCACAGCGAGCCTGTCCAGGGCTTCTGCTACACGCAACTTACAGACGTGGAACAGGAGGTCAACGGACTGCTCACCTACGACAGGAGACCGAAGGCTGACTTCACCCGCTTAAGGGAGATAACGACTCGCCCGAAGCCGTAACACGAACCCGGCTCCATGTGGAATCTTGTTGACCACCGTGGTAGCGGATGTTACCATGCGACGCAGGTAAGGCGAGCGTTCGCCCGAAAGGGGAAGGGCATGGACCGAGGGTACGTTGGGGGCAAGCGCGTGCGTCGGGTCAGCAGGCGGCGGTTCTTGTATGGTGCTGCGACGGCGCTCGGTGGCATGGCGCTTGCTTCTTGTTCGGGGGGACCTTTCGGGGGATCTAGGGAGACGGTCCACTTCTGGAACCTCTTCGGTGGGGGCGACGGAGCGCGACTCGCCGACATGGAGAGCGACTACGTCGAGTCGCATCCTGGCATAGATCTCAAGGCGACCACGCTAACCTGGGGTGCTCCGTACTACACCAAGCTCTCGATGTCCACCGTCGGTGGTCGTCCGCCTGACGTCGCTGTTATGCACCTGACGCGGCTGCCAGCTTACGCGCCTGCGGGGCTGCTCGAGCCGCTGGACCCTGACGTGCTGTCTGAGTACGGCATCGGCCCCGACAGGTTCTTGCCTGAGATCTGGGAGGCTGGCAAGTACGACGGGGAAGTCTACGCCATCCCGCTGGACACACACCCGCAGGTCATGTACTACAACACGGATATTTGCAAGAAAGCTGGGCTTCTCGACTCCGATGGCAACCTCAAGCCGCTCGTGGGGCGCGAGGAGCTCATCGACGCGTTCCAGAAGACCAAGGAGATCACCAAGGAGCAGGGCATCTCGTTCGCGCCGGCGGACTCGGTGATCCCGTGGCGGTTGTTCTACAGCTTCTACGGCCAGCTCGGGGGCGAGGTGCTCTCGCCGGACGCCGATGAGGTGGTCTTGGATCAGGAGAAGGCCGAGGAGGCCCTGGCGTTCCTTGTCGAACTCACGGTAGACAAAGAGTTTACGCCGAGCAACCAGGACTATGCCGCCGCTGTGGCGCAGTTCCAGAGCGGCAACGCCGGTTTCCACTGGAACGGGGAGTGGGAGGTCACCACCTTCCTCGATGCGAAGATGCCGTTCAGCATGGCCGAGTTCCCAAACGTGTTCGGTAACAAGCGCGTGCAGGCCGACAGGCATACCTTCGTCATACCGAAGGGGATCGCCAGCGATCACAAGGCATTCCAAGCTGCCCTTCAGTTCGTCAGTTCCATGCTCGAGAGCAGTTTGATCTGGGCCGAGGGCGGTCACATCCCCGCTTACCGGTCCGTACTCGAGAGCTCCAAATACAAGAACCTCAAGCCGCAGAGCAACTACGCCGGGGTCGCCGACAAGGTGGTCTTGGATCCCAAGGCCTGGTTCAGCGGATCGGGTTCGGACATGGAGGTGCAGGTGTCGGTGCCGATGCAACAGGCCATGGCCGGCGGCCTCGACACGAAAGAGGCGGTAAAGCAGATCCGCGCCGCGCTGCAGGAGCTCGTCGACACGCCCAAGCCCTTCTGAGGACAAAGGGGAGGTACAGGATTGGCGGCAAGGGCCGAGACCGCGCAACAGAAAAAGGTAGACACCGGAAGGAGGACCGATCTCACAGGTTATCTATTCGTCCTTCCTTTCCTAATAGCCTACGGCCTCTTCCTCGTGTGGCCCGTGATACTGGGCCTCCGGATGAGCTTCTTCGACTGGAGCCTCGTCGGGACGGGCACGAGAGATTTCCTTGGGTTGGCCAATTTTAGGGAGCTCTTCGGCGACCCTGACTTCTGGGCCTCGCTGTGGCACACCATCCTGTTCACCCTGCTCAGTACCCCACCGCTCGTCTTGCTGGCTCTGGGACTCGCGCTCCTCGCCAACAGGGCAGTACCTGCGCGCTGGTTCTTCCGCCTCGCCTTCTTTGCTCCATATGTGTTGCCGGTGTCTACGGTTGCGCTCATCTGGGTCTGGCTCTACCAGCCTGGGTTCGGGCTGATCAACAGCTACCTCGTCTCGCTCGGGTTGCCCGAGGTTGACTGGCTCGCGGGCGAGAACGTCGCCATGATCTCCGTGGTCATAGCCACCGTATGGTGGACCATAGGGTTCAACTTCGTACTGTATCTCGCCGGGTTGCAGGAGATACCAGAGGAGCTGTACGAGGCGGCGGCCCTCGACGGGGCCGGAGCTTATCAGCAGACGCGATTCATCACGATTCCGCTCCTGTCACGCACGACGTTTCTAATAGTGGTGCTCCAGATCCTCGCATCGCTCTTCGTGTTCGACCAGATCTACATAATGAACACATCGGGTGGACTCAACTACACGGCGACGCGTCCGATCATCCAGTACGTCTACGAGCAGGGCTTTACCCAGTACAGGGTCGGCCTCGCCGCGGCGATGTCCTACGTGTTCTTCGTGCTCATACTCGTCTTCAACATCGTGCAGTTCGTGTTGACCCGTCGCCGGAGGAGGGAAGCCTGATGACCGTCACGGAGGCCAGAACCCCCGGAGAGATCCAGGAGAAGACCGCTGGCACAGGGCGCCGCAGGCTCGGTAACTGGCTGGCCTTCGGGGTGCTGCTATTGGCGGCGATCATCTGGCTCATACCGCTTGCGTGGGCCATCGACACAGCGCTCAAGACCGAGGCAGACACCACCACGGTGCCGGTCACCTGGATCCCGGCCTCCGGGTTTACGTTCGAGTCCTTTACGCAGGTCCTCGCCGCCGGGAATCTCCTGCGCTGGTACTTCAACAGCGCCCTGACCTCGTCGGCCATCACCATCATCGTCGTGCTGCTCGCGAGCCTCGCGGCTTTCGGCCTCTCACGCGTGCCCTTCAGGGGGCGCAGCGTCGTGTTCTGGGTCATACTCGCGGGGCTCATGGTCCCGCCGCAGGTGCTCATCGTGCCCCTCTTCACGGAGATGGACTTCTTCAGGCTGGTGGACACCTACCCTGGCATCATCCTGCCCCAGATCGCTTCTCCTCTCGCCGTCTTCATCTTCAAGCAGTTCTTCGACGGGCTCCCGCACGAGCTCGAGGACGCGGCGCGCGTGGATGGGGCGAGCAGACTAAGGATCTACTGGCAGATCTGGATGCCCCTTTCGAGGCCGGTGATCGCCGCCGTGGCGATCTTCACTTTCGTGCTCTCGTGGAATAACTTCATCCTGCCTTTCATCATGGTGACGAACACGGAGATGATGACGATACCTGTCGGGCTGGCGACGGTGCAGAGCTCATACGGGGTCCGCTACGCCGACATCATGGCCTCGGCAGTGCTCGGTGGACTGCCCCTGATCATCGTCTTCCTGTTCTTCCAGCGCCAGATCGTCCAGGGCATCGCGAACACGGGCCTGAAGAGCTAGTCACGCGAAAATCGTCTATCCTGTTTCGGAAAGGAGAGCTCCACTGACGCACGTATCCTTGCGAGATGTCGCCTCGAAAGCCGGGGTCAGCTTCCAGACCGCGGGCAAGGTGTTGAACGGCAAAGGATCCGTCTCCTCAGAGACGAGGGAGCGCATCCTCGATGCGGCGAAGTCTCTGGGATACGTCCCGAACGCCCTGGCCAGGAGCCTGGTCACCAGGAGTACCTGCACGATAGGCATAGTTGCCAGCGACTTGAGCGACGCCGAGCTCGCCCGGTTCGTGGTCGGCGCCGAGCGCGAGGCGCGTCGCCAGGGCCACGGGGTTTTGATCGGCAGTATCGACAGGGACGGCAGCGACGCCGAACGCTACCTCAGGATGCTTCTGGAGCGTCGCGTGGACGGCATCCTGACGGCCGCCCCGCAGATGGAGCGCGACGCTAGGATAGGGGAGTTGCTGCGCGGCCTAGTTCCCGCGGTCAGCATCCATCGTATCCCCGGCGGAGGCGTCCCGCTCGTCGGCTCCGACCACGTCGAGACAGCCCTGCTCGCTACCAGGCACCTGCTCGGCCTGGGACACCGGCGCATCGCGACGGTCACGGGATCAGCGGGCCGCCAGGTCACCGCAATGAGGCTCAAGGGCTACGAGCGAGCGCTCGAAGAGGCCGAGGTATCTTACGATCCAGCGCTCGTCGAGAGCGGGGATTGGGAGGCGGACGGGGCGTACGAAGCGACGTTGCGTTTGCTCGACCAGGCACCTGACATCACCGCCTTCTACGCCCAGAACGATACGATGGCGTTCGGCGTAATGAGCGCGCTGCACGAGCGGGGGCTCGGGGTGCCGGAGGACTGCGCAGTGGTGGGGTGCGACGACATCCCGATGGCTGCGCACGCGATCCCACCACTCACCACCGTGCACGTGCCTTTCTACGAGACGGGGGAGACCGCCGTGCGTCTCCTGCTCGACGTCATCGCAGGCAGGGGCGACAGGCCGAAACGTATCCTGTTGCCGGTCCGTCTGGTGCGTCGTGGCTCGTGTGGAGCCGGTGTAGGAGCCACAGACAAGCTATCTGCCAGGGAGGAGTGAGGGGTGGCAAAGATCAAACTCGACCTCGACCGCAGGATCGGTGAGCTGGACAGGCGAATCTTCGGAGGGTTTGTCGAGCACCTTGGCCGCTGTATCTACGGCGGTGTCTTCGATGAGGGCTCTCCTCTGAGCGATGAACGAGGCTACAGGCTGGATGTGCTCGAAGCCGCGAAGGGCTTGCGGATACCGGTCCTGCGCTGGCCCGGCGGGAACTTCGTCAGCGGCTACCACTGGACCGACGGGATCGGACCACGCGAGGACCGCCCCAGGAGGACGGAGCTCGCCTGGTTCACCGAGGAGTCAAACCGCTTCGGTACCGACGAGTTTATCGAGTACTGTCGCCTGCTCGGGACCGAGCCATACATCTGCGTCAACATGGGCACCGGAACTATGGACGAGGCACAGGCCTGGGTCGAGTATTGTAACGGCACGGGCGATACCTACTGGGCGAACCTCAGGCGCGAGAACGGCCACGAGGAGCCTTACAACGTCAAGTACTGGGGCCTCGGCAACGAGATGTACGGGGAGTGGCAGATCGGGGCCCTCTCAGCCGAGGAATACGTGAGGAAGGCCCGCGAGTTCGCGAAGGTGATGCGGTGGACGGACCCGAATATAGAGCTAGTAGGCTGTGGTCTGAGTGGACTCACCGAATGGGACAGGGTGGTGATAGAAGGTCTCGCGCCTTTCGTGGACTATCACAGCATCCACATCTACACGGGTAGCGACGAATACTGGTCGAACGTGCTCGCCCCGCACCAGGCCGACCGGGCGCTGCGCACGACGCGGGCCATGATAGATCTCGCGCGATACGAGCAACACATAGACCACCCCATCCACGTCGCCTACGACGAGTGGAACGTGTGGTTCCGCGAGCGCGAACAGACCTCGGGGCTCGAAGAGCGCTACAATCTCTCCGACGCCCTGGCTATCGCCACCTACCTCAACGTCTTCGCCCGTCACTGCGAGACGGTCAAGATCGGCAACCTTGCCCAGATGGTCAACGTGATAGCCCCGATCTTCACGAACGAAGATGGCCTGTTCCTGCAGACGATCTACCATCCCCTGAAACTCTGCGCCGAGCATATGCACGACGTGGTTCTCGACGCCCACGTCGACTCCGAAAAGCATGACCTGACCACGGAGGAGTCCTCATGGCCGCACCGCGTCGCCGACATGGGACCCTTCGACCTGCTCGACGTCTCGGCGACCTGCGATGCGGAAGGTCGATCTCTGACGCTCGTCGTCGTCAACCGCGACCCTGAGCATGCGATAGAGACCACCATCCAGCTCGCCGACTCGACCTTCGAGGGAGGTGCTACTGCTTATGAGGTGACCGGCAAGGACCCGGCTTCGATCAACGACTTCGACCGGCAGACGGTCGGGGTGAGTGAGCGTTCCGTGAGGGCCGGAGGCCGGTCTTTCGAACATAGCTTCCCCGCCTGCTCGGTGACGGTCCTTGGTGCCAGACTGACCGGGTGAGAATATGCTCGACTCGAAGCCACCCGTATTGGTGGACACATCCCGCAGCAGCCACGCCAGACTCCGGCCTCTTCCGCTTACCGACGTGCTGCTCTCGGACGGTTTCTTGGAGCCGAGAAGACGCATCAACCGGGACAAAACATTACCCTCGCAGTTCGAGCACATCGAGGAGACGGGCCGACTGGACAACTTCCGCCGCGCCTCCGGGAAGATAGATGCTCCTTTCCGGGGTCTCTACTTCAACGACTCGGACGTGTACAAGTGGCTGGAGGCGGCGTCCTGGTCGCTCGCCACCCACCCCGACCCCGAGCTTGCGCGGATGGTGGACGTCGCGATAACCGAGGTCGAAGACGCGCAGCAGCCGGACGGTTACCTGAACACGTACTTCACGTTCGAGAGGGCATCCGGGCGATGGACGGATTTCGACCTGCACGAGATGTACTGCGCCGGCCATCTCTTTCAGGCGGCCGTCGCCCACTTCTACGCCACCGGATCGGAACGTCTGCTCGATGTCGCCGTCAGGTTCGCGGATCACATCTGCGACGTTTTCGGCCCCGAAGAACATGGCAAGCGGCTGGCCGTGGACGGGCACGAGGAGATCGAGATGGCCCTGGTCGAGCTCTTCAGGGTAACGGGGAATCGTCGCTACCTGGAAGAGGCGAGGTTCTTCGTGGACGCGCGCGGGCGTGGCACACTCGGGGAACCCTACGGACGCTTCGATCCTGCGTACAGCCAGGATCACAAACCCCTCAAGGAACAGTACGAGGTCGTAGGCCACGCTGTGCGCGCAATGTACCTCTACTCCGGCGCCGCTGACGTGTGCGCCGAGATTGGAGATCCCGCGCTCCTCGCGGCGCTGGAACGATTGTGGCACAACATGACCACACGCCGGATGTACGTTACCGGTGGCCTTGGCTCGCATTACGAGGGCGAGGCGTTCGGTGGCGACTATGAACTACCCAACGAACGAGCCTACACAGAGACGTGTGCCGCCATCGGCAGCGTGATGTGGAACTGGCGCATGCTGATGCTCGGCGGCAACGCCCGCTACGCGGACCTGATCGAGCACACTCTCTACAACGCCGTCCTGCCAGGGCTCTCCCTGGACGGCGGGCATTACTTCTATCAGAACCCCCTCGCCGACGACGGCTCCCATCGCCGCCAGCCCTGGTTCGGATGCGCCTGTTGCCCGCCCAACGTGGCCCGTCTGCTTGCCTCTCTGCCAGGCTACTTCTACAGTGTTTCCGAGAGTACTATCTGGATACACCTCTACTCCGAAAGTGCCGCGACCGTCCATCTGGAAGGGAACAGTACTGTCCGGCTGATGCAACGTACACGCTACCCGTGGGATGGAAGGGTCGAGATCAGCGTCGACGGCGAGGGTGATTTCGCCACGATGCTCAGGATGCCTTCCTGGTGCGAGGAGGGTGCGTCCGTCGAAGTGAATGGCGAGCCGGTCGGCCACGCGATCTGCCCCGGCTCGTACCTGGAGATACGCCGCGCCTGGCGTCAGGGCGACGTGCTGAGCCTGGATCTCCCGATGCCGGTCCGGCGCGTCGAGTGCCACCCATACGTCGCTGAGAACAATGGCCGCGTTGCCCTGATGCGCGGCCCCATTCTCTACTGTGTGGAGCAGGCAGACAACCCGCGCGTCGACCTGCGGGATGTCATCCTTGGAGATACAGTCCTCTCCGCCCGCCTGGATCCCAGCTTGCTCGGTAGTGTCGTCATACTGGAGGCTGAGGCGCAGACCGCCTCCCCTGACGATGGGTGGGAAGACCGTCTCTACCGTACCGGGAATCCGCGAGGGAGCGACATTCGGACCGGCGATACGGCGTTGACGGCAGTGCCCTACTACGCATGGGCGAATCGTGAGCCGGGTGCGATGCGCGTCTGGCTGAAGACCGGTGCTCCTTCTCGCGGATAACGTGCCCTGACCATTCCGGGGCATAAAGCTTGCGAAACCAGAACAGGAAGGTAGTCGAGGTTGACCCGTGATTTACCCGCTGTTACCGTGGATGAACGAGCATCGAGCGCGGTTGGGGACGCTCGGTATGGCGCAACAGAAGGAGGAAGTCGTGGGTGGAGGTCGGGCGATGGGCCGTAGGCTGACGCGGCAGGATTTCCTGCTCTTGAGCGCAGGTGCGGGTGCAGGACTTGCGCTGGCCGGATGCGGAGGTGGTCCAGAGAACAACCCGGCGGTGCAGGGAGGGGGCGGTAGCGGCGGCAAAACCTACGACGGGCCGAAGGTAGAGCTTGCGTTCTGGAACGGGTTCACCGGCGGTGACGGGCCGTACATGCAGAAGCTCGTGGATCAGTTCAGCGCCAAAGAGAAAAATATCGACGTCACCATGAACACTGTGGAATGGGAAGTTTACTATCAGAAGGTCCCGACCGCGGTAAGGACGGGGAAAGGCCCTGACCTGGGCATCATGCACATCGACCAGTTGCCCACCAACGCCGCGCGCGGTGTGATCATCCCGCTCGATGACGTTGCCAGCGCCCTGAAGCTCAAAGAGAGCGACTTTGCCCCTGTCGTCTGGCAGGCTGGGGTGTACAACGGCCACCGCTACGGGATCCCGCTGGACATGCACCCGCTGGGGCTCTACTACAACAAGGGTACGTTAGAAAAGGCGGGTCTTGACCCGGACAAGCCTCCCCAGACCAACGACGAGTACCTGGGAGCACTTGAGCAGATGAAAGGAAAAGGCATCCAGGGTTCATGGATATCTCCGTTCCTGTTCACGGGAGGGTTCACTTTCCAGATACTGCTCTGGCAGAACGGCGGTGACCTATACAACCAGGACGTCAGCAAGGCCACCTGGAACTCGGATGCTGGCGTAGACGCCCTGAACTGGATGGTTGACCTGATCAAGAAAGGCTACAGTCCCAAGAACGTGGCCCAGGACGCCGAGTACACAGCCTTCCAGAACGGCGACAACGCTTTTATGTGGAACGGCATCTGGAACATACTTCCGCTGAACGAGGTCAAAGGCCTGGAGTGGGGTGCCGCCCCGATTCCGCAGATAGGCGCCCAGAAGGCCGCATGGTCCAACTCGCACAACTTCGTGATCATGAACAAGCAGGGGCAGGACCCGAACAAGATCGACGCCTCAAAGGTCTTCATAAACTGGCTCAGTACGAATTCGGTAGAGTGGGCCAAGGCCGGACAGATACCGGCGCGCGAGGAGGCGAGGGAGAGCCAGGAGTTCAAGAGCCTCAAGTGGCAGCCCATCTTCGCCGAGGAGATCCCATACATACACTTCCCGCCACCCGTGCCTGGCATCGGCGACGTGTACAACGCCACGCTCGATCCCGCGATCAACGAGGTCGTCTTGCTCAAGAGCGAGCCCAAGGCCGCCCTCGACGAGGCGGCGAAGCAGGCCGACCAACTACTCGAAGAGAACCGCCAGAAGTACCAGGCGTAGAATATGGCAACGCAAGGGATCGAGCAGCCGGAGGTCAGGGCGCCGAAGAAGCACTCCGGCGGTCGGAAGCCGACAGACCCTGGCACCTTCACGCCCTATCTGTTCATGGCGCCGTACCTGGTGCTGTTCCTCATCTTTATTGCGATCCCTGCGGTATTCGGGATCTGGATCAGCCTCCATAGCTGGGACTACCTCCTGCCAGGAAAACCCTGGGTCGGGCTGCAGAACTACACGGACCTGTTCTCCTCGAACTCGTCCACGAGCGAGCCCTTCTGGAACAGCATGGAGGCTACGGGCAAGTTCACGCTCTATTCAGTGCCGCTGCTGGTGATCATTCCGCTGCTCATAGCACTCTTTCTGAACCAGGAATTTCCCGGAAGGGACTTCTTCAGGGCCGTATACTTCGCGCCTTACGTGCTCGGGGTTGCCGTTATCGGCATCCTGTGGCGGTTCATCCTCGACCCCAATGTGGGGCTTCTGAACTACTATCTGGGAGTCCTCGGGGTGTCTGAGAACATACCGTGGATCACGGCGGTACCGTGGGCATGGATCTCCCTCGTGGGGGTCACCGTCTGGTGGACGCTCGGGTTCAACGCCGTCATCTACCTGGCAGGCCTCCAGGATATAGACCCGGCCCTCTACGACGCGGCAAAGGTGGACGGCGCCAACCGGTGGCAGAGGTTCGTCAATGTAACCATGCCAGGGCTCAGGCCGGTTCTCCTATTCGTCGTGACGGTTACGATACTGGCCTCGGCCAACATGTTCGGCCAGTCGTACATAATCACCCAGGGGGCTCCCGGTGAAGAGACGACGACGGCGATCATGTACATCGCCGAGACGGGGCTAAGGCAGTTCAACATGGGCGTGGCGGCCGCGATGAGCTACGTGTTGGCCCTGGCCCTGCTCATCGTCAGCGTCGTGAACTTCGCCGTCTTCCGCAACAGGGGAGATTGAGATGTCCCAGCCGGCGGCTCGCGCGCAGACGAAGGCCGATGGAAGGAGCCCGAGGCAGATCGTCAGGCTGATCCTTCCTTACGCGGTCCTGATCCTGTTGACGATCTTATTCGTCGCGCCACTGCTGTGGATGCTCTCGACCTCGCTCAAGCCGAACTACCAGACCACGCAGTTCCCACCTAGCTGGATCCCGAAGGATTTCTCGGGCGAGGGCTACTCGAAGATTTTCACCACCAGCTCCCAGACGCCCGTACTCAGGTGGTTTCTCAACAGCGTGATCGCCGCGACCGCGCACGCGGCGCTCGTGCTCGTCACGGCGTCCATGGCGGCCTACGCGTTGGCCAGGATGAACTTCCGCGGAAAGAACCTCATGTTCGCCGCGATCGTCGGCACGCTATTCATCCCGCAGTTCGTCTTCCTCATGCCCAACTACCTGATTGTGGACTTCTTTGGCTGGCTCGACACGCTCCTGGCCGTGATAGTACCGGGGGCGGCGGGTGCGTTCGGGGTCTTCTTCCTCAGGCAATTCTACCTGTCGCTGCCTGGAGAGCTGGAGGAAGCGGCGCTAATAGACGGGGCGAACAGGTTCCAGATCTTCCTCCGCATTATCCTGCCGCTCTCCAAAGCCCCCCTGGCGACGCTCGCGGTGCTGAGCTTCCTGGTCAACTGGAACGATTTTCTCTGGCCAGTCTATGTCCTCTTCAGCCCCCAGAACCTGACCCTGCCGCCAGGGCTCTCCATACTTCAGGGCGCTTACAACACCAACTACACCGTGATCATGGCCGGAGGCGTGATCGCAAGCATACCTGTCCTCATCCTGTACGTGTTCGCCCAGAGATACATTATCGAGGGCGTCTCCCGCAGCGGCCTGAAAGGATGAGCCTGTGACCCCCGAAAGATCAGGCCGCTTTCGACCACCTCAGGAGTATGAACCTTTGCCCGTATAGTAGCTGGTAGCCAGGAGGATGAGCTTGCAGGAGGAATCGGAAGTGAGGAAGGAACGCGAGGCCAAGGACGACGGCCGCTACATCATCTTCTACACGTTCGATGACGAAGAGGAAGGGGAGGATTGAACCAGCTTCGCTGGGACCCGACGATGCGAGAGTGGGTAGCCTACGCCACCCACAGGCAAGACCGCACTTTCCTGCCGCCGGCTGAGTACTGTCCCCTGTGCCCGACGAAACCTGGGGGCTTCCCGACGGAGGTGCCCAGGGAGTCGTACGAGATCGCCGTCTTCGAGAACAAGTTCCCTTCGTTCGCCCCGAACGCCCAGGTTCCCGAGGAGCCGGGAACTACCCTCACGCCGACTGCCCCTGGGCGCGGCATCTGCGAGGTCGTCCTCTACTCGGACGACCACGACTCGACGCTCGCGACCATGAGCGAACGCCGCATCCGAAACCTCATCGAGGTCTGGGCCGACCGCTACGAGGAGCTTGGCGCCCTGGACTTCGTGGACTACGTCTTCATCTTCGAGAACAAAGGCGAGGCGATCGGGGTGACCCTTCACCACCCGCACGGTCAGATCTACGGCTACCCCTTCATCCCACCGCGTCCCGCGAAGGAACTGGGCGCGGCCCGCGAGTACAGGGCACAGAATGATGAACATTGTCTGCACTGCGAACTACTCTCACAGGAGCACGAGGACGCCCGCCGAATATTGATCAGGGGCGAGCACGTCACAGCCTTCGTCCCGTTCTACGC
Source organism: Rubrobacter sp. (assembly GCA_035691165.1). GTDB lineage: Bacteria > Actinomycetota > Rubrobacteria > Rubrobacterales > Rubrobacteraceae > Rubrobacter_D. The sequence continues at coordinate 7,240 of DASSJP010000276.1, read as the reverse complement.
CCACTTCCCCTTCGAGGCACACGTCTACGCACACCGCTGCGCGCCCTCGATAGCGGACCTCGAACCGGAGGAGCGCAGCGATCTGGCGTCCGTCCTGAAGCGGTTGCTCGCAGGATACGATTCCTTGTTCGGCTTCTCGCTTCCATACATGATGGTCATGCACCAGGCCCCGACCGACGGCGGAGACTACGATGGCGTCGCCCACTTCCACATCGAGTTCTATCCGCCGAACCGGACCGCGGACAAGCTGAAGTACCTCGCCGGCAGCGAGACAGGGGCGGGCGCGTACATCATGGACGTATTGCCTGAACGGACTGCCGAGACCCTGCGCGAAAAGATAGAGGGCCGGTGAAGGTCCTGGTCACAGGCGGGGCTGGCTACATCGGGAGCGTCGTCGCCTCCCAGCTCGTCGAGGCGGGCCACGAGACCGTCGTGCTCGACGACCTCTCCAAAGGACATCGAGAGGCCATTCCAGAAAGCGCGAGGCTGGTCCGTGGAAACCTCCTGGATCTGGACTTCGTCCGCGAGGCGCTCTCCGAGGGTTTCGACGGGGTGCTCCACTTCGCGGCTCTCTCGCTCGTCGGCGAATCCGTGGAGCAGCCCGAGCGCTACTACCGCAACAACGTCTGCGGGACGCTCAACCTGCTCGAAGCGATGCGCGGAGCAGGCACCGGACGGCTCGTATTCTCGTCCACGGCCGCCGTCTACGGAGAACCCGAGGAGGTGCCGATAGGAGAGACTGCCCCGGCCCTGCCGACCAACCCGTACGGGAGCTCCAAGCTCGCCGTGGACAGGCTCATCGAGGCCGTGGCCGGGGCCCGTGGGCTGGCCGCGACGAGCCTACGCTACTTCAACGTGGCGGGGGCGAAGGGACGTTTCGGGGAGGACCATGATCCTGAGACGCACCTGATCCCACTCGTGCTCAGGGCAGCAGCGCAGAACTCGTCCGTGAAGGTCTTCGGCACCGACTACCCGACGGACGACGGCACCGCGGTGCGCGATTACATCCACGTCGAGGACCTTGGCCGCGCCCATCTACTGGCACTGGAGGCGTCCGAGCCGGGTGAACATCGCGTCTACAACCTGGGCAACGGGGCGGGCTTCTCCGTCAGGGAGGTCGTTGAGGCGGCGCGCCGGGCTACGGGAAAGAACATAGAAGCCGTCGAGGCGCCGCGGCGGGCGGGGGACCCTCCGGTGCTCGTCGCTTCGAGCGAGAGGATCAGGGCCGACCTCGGTTGGAAACCGGAGAAACCAGAGCTGGAGGCGATGATCTCCGACGCCTGGACCTGGATGCGGGACCATCCCGAAGGCTACGAGTAGGGGCCTGCATTGCGCGAGACGGAGCAGAGGGCGGCAGATGCGTACAGGCAGAATTTCGGTGAGATGCCGGATCTGATAGCCAGCGCTCCGGGCCGCGTTAACCTCATAGGAGAGCACACCGACTACAACGGCGGCTTCGTCCTCCCCTGCGCCATCGACCGACGCATCGCCGTCGCCGTGGGAGTGGACGGAGACGAACTTTTCTCCGCAGACTTCGACGAGACGCGTTCGATGGGGGAGAAGGACTCCTCATGGGCCGACTACCCGCGTGGCGTCGCGTGGGCGATGGGGGAGGCAGGGTGCGAGATCGGGGCGTTCCGTGCGGCCTTCGCAGGGGACGTGCCGCTCGGTTCTGGGCTCTCCTCGTCCGCAGCCATCGAGGCCACGACGGCGCTCGCCCTCGACGCCCTCTTCGGGTTTGGGATTGGACGCAAAGACCTCGCCGTCCTCTGCCAGCGGGCCGAGAACGAGTTCGTCGGCGTCAACAGCGGCATCATGGACCAGTATGCCTCCCTGCTCTGCGAGGCCGGAGCCGCCCTGCTCGTGGACTGCCGCTCTCTGGAGGCACAGAGCGTACCGCTCGACCTGGAAGGCGCAGGCCTCGCCCTGGTCGTCTGCGACACCCGCGTCGAGCGCGGCCTCGCCGAAACAGGCTACAACGACAGGAGGGCCGCGTGCGAGCGTGCTGCCCGCACCCTGGGTGTCAAAGAACTGCGCGACGCCACGGAAGGGGACCTGGATCTCCTCTCGGGCGAAGAGCTGAAACGCGCGAGGCACGTCGTCTCCGAGAACGTCCGCGTCCTTGAAGCAGTCGAGGCGCTCGAGAACAGGGATTTCTATGAGTTCGGGCGTCTGATGTACGCCTCGCACGCTTCGTTGCGCGACGACTACGAGGTCTCGACCCCCGAGTTGGACGCTTTCGTGGAGGTAGCGGAGGAGCACGGCGCCACGGGCGCGCGGCTCACGGGTGCTGGATTCGGTGGATGCGCGATCGCGCTCGTACCTGAAGATAGAACCGCGGAGCTTTCGCATGCTTGCGAGCAGACATTCGCCGGGCGTGGTTTCGAAGAGCCTGCGTTCTACCGGTTCGTCCCTGCGGCGGGCGCGGAACTTGCCAACTAGAACTGGCGACCTGACCTGGGGAGGATCGTAGATGAGCCGGGAGTCGAGAGACAGCAGCCTGCGGGAGCTGATGGAAGGGCGCGGCATCGGGGCGCTTCTGCTGCGCCGTCCGGCGAACTTCGCCTGGTACACGGGCGGCGCGGACAACAGGGTGGACCACGGTGATCCCTTCGGGGTGGCCGAAATCTTGCTGACTCCACAGACTTCCTACGTCCTGACCAACAGCATCGAGGCGCCGAGGATGCGCGAGGAGCAGACGCCAGGGATGGAGGTGGTCGAGCATCCTTGGTACGAAGAGCCTGACGCGCTCCTGCGGGAGCTCGCCGGCGGGTCCATCATAGGGACAGACTTTCCCTCTGGATCCGGCCCCGATTTGTCGGCGGAGATTTCACCTCTTCGCCACGTCCTGGACGGGGATGCGATCGAAGGCTACAGGCTCCTTGGCGCCGACGCGGCGCTCGCGGTCTCGGAGGTCGCCAGCTCCCTCTCGCCAGAGACGGGCGAGCTGGAGGCGGCTGCGGAGCTATCGGCGGCCTGCTTGAGGCGTGGCATGTTCACCCCTGTTCTCATGGCAGCCTCCGAAGAGCGGCTCGTAAGCTACAGGCATCCGGTTCCGCACGGCGGACCCCTCGGGAAGCAGGCCATGATCGTGGCCTGCGCCGAGCGCGGCGGCCTGTTCGCCAACCTCACGCGCATGATCTACTTCGAAGACCCCGATCCTGAGACGATAAGACGCCAGGAGGCATGTGAGGAGGTCATGCGTCGCATGCGGGAGGAGGCGACCCGGCCAGGACGCACCCTGGCCCAGGCTTTCGGGGACTGCCGCCGCTTCTACGCCGAGGCGGGCTTCTCTGAGGGCTGGAAGGACCACCATCAGGGCGGGATGACGGGCTACGCCTCGCGCGAGATCATCGCGACGCCGGGTGCACACCAGGAGATAATAGAGGGGCAAGCGTTCGCCTGGAATCCTTCGCTACGGGGTGCCAAGGCCGAGGAGACATTCGTGCTCGGCCCTGCCGGCCCCGAGGTATTGACTCGCTTGTAACAAGCTTGTAAAGGATTCGTTAAGCCATCAGGGAAGGCCTCACATGGCTGTTTAGGTCATGCTTTCCTCGGGTACCGCAAATAAACAAGCAGTATGAAGGGAGTATCTGAAATGGCTAACGAGTTGCAGGGCAAGAAGATAGCAATCCTACTTGCCCCCGTGGGTAGCGAGCAGGTCGAGTTCGAAGAGCCGAAAAAGGCCGTAGAGAACGCCGGTGGCACCGTGGACGTCGTCGGTCTCCAGAAGGGTGACGCCAAGACCATGAACAGCGACGTCAACCCCGGAGACACTTTCACGGTGGAGAAGACATTCTCCGAAGTCTCCGCGGATGAGTATGATGGTCTGGTCGTGCCTGGCGGCACCGTCGGGGCCGACAACCTGCGCGGCAGCGACGAAGCGGTCGGCTTCGTCCATTCCTTCTTCGAGCAGGCCAAGCCTGTAGGTGTGATCTGTCACGGTCCGTGGACGCTAGTAGAGGCCGATGTGGTGAAGGGACGTACCTTGACCTCTTATCCGAGCATCAAGACAGACATCCGCAACGCTGGCGGTAACTGGGTGGACAAGGAGGTTGTCGTGGACCAGGGATTGGTCACGAGCCGCAACCCCGACGACCTGCCGGCTTTCAACGCCAAGATCGTCGAGGAGTTCGCCGAGGGCAAGCATAAGGAACAGAGGAAGAGCGCCTAGCACGTAGAGATTTATCGCAACAGGTAGGACCGGGTCCCGTCTCGAACGGGACCCGGTTTTTTCCCTTTACACCAGGCAGGTCCATGCGTCGGTGGCGACTACGCGGATAAGGTAAAGGGTTTAGGTGCTCGTGAGAGGGGTAAAAACTCAGTTCAAGTGAGTGCAAACATCTCAGGAGGATAGATGCCGCAGCGAGTCGAAGGAAGCATAGAGGTAGTGGCTCCGGTCCAGAAGGTCTACGATTACTGGAAGACGCTGGAGAACCTGCCTCATTTCATGACCAACGTCGAGGAGGTCCGCCCGACGGGACCCGACACCACCCACTGGGTAGTCAAGGGACCTCTGGGGGCCAGGCTGGAGTTCGACGCGAAGACGACCCAGAACCAGCCCAACGAGGCAATAGGGTGGAACACCGAGAACGGCCACGTGCAGACTTCGGGCCAGGTGCGCTTCAAGGAACTTGGCGCGGACCGTACCCGCATCGAGGTCCAGATGAACTACTGGGACGCTCCGGGCGGCAAGGCCGGCGAGTTCGCCTCCAGGGTCGTCGCCAACCCGCAGGTGATGGTGCAGCAGGACCTGCAGAACTTCAAGGAGATCCTTGAGGGCACCGCGACCCCCGAGGACATTCAGCAGCGCCCCGCAGCGGCCACCGCCCAGAGTAGCGCAGTGGCTTTCCTGACCTCAGGTACAGGACTGGCAGTCCTCGGTGGAGGCTTCGTCCTGTGGCGTCTGCTGCGCAGGCGCGGGGGCGATTCCGCTCGCGGCAAGTCCCGGATCATCTTCGAGTTCTAGAAACCCGTAAACGAACCACCCAGCCGGGCCCTTCAGGGGTCCGGCTTCAACTCGTTCAAGGCATAAGAGAGGGGTCCCCAATGGGACCCCTCTCTTCGGTTGTGGGGTAGGATCAGCCGCCGATCGGCGTGTCCCCGAAGATGAGGACCTTTCTGTCGAGGTCGAAGTAGACCGTCGTGGCCTGCTTGAAGAGTTCATGTTGCGCCCTGGTGTCCTCGGCAGTAGGCTGCAGAACGTACTCCTCGGCGCCGTTGTCGAGGATGAGTTGCACCGTGAAAGCACCCGGCTCACCACGGCCCCTCTCGGACCACGAGATCTGCACGTCTGTGACCTGGCGCACCCTGATGCTCTGCTCGGTATGCTGCTCCGCCACGTAAACTCCCTTCCTTTGCGACTCTCTCCGACGCTTCTTGCCCGCAGCGGGCACGCCTAAACCAGAGAGCTTCGGTATTGTCTAGAGATCATCCACCTTCGCGGCCAGGATGAAGTCGTTCTCGGTGAGGCCGTCTATGGCATGCGTGAAGACCGTGACCTCGGCGTAGCCCCAACCGAAGCGTATGTCCGGGTGATGGCCCTGCTCTTCGGCGATCCCGCCGACCCGGTTCACGAATGCCAGCGCCTCCCTGAAGTTGGCGAAGCGGAACCTCTTCTTGAGATGATGGCCCTCGACCACGTCCCAGCCGGGAACCTGCCGGTGCAGTTCCTCCAGTTCGGCGCCTTCGAGCGCGGGGACGTCGCCGCTGCACGGCGCGCAGGTCTTGTCTGCCAGCCCGCTCATTCGGTCTTCGCCTTTGCGAAGTGCTCATCGTAGAGGCGCATCGCGTGCCTGACCGCGTCCTTCGCCTCATCCGGGTCGGAGAAGTCGCCCACGTCTACCTCCTTGCCCTCGAGTATCTTGTAGTCCTGGAAGAATCGCCTGAGCTCCGCCAGCCGATGCTCGGGCAGTTCGCTGTGGTGTTGGTAGGAGCGGTACTCAGGGTCGTCGAGGTGCACGCAGATAATCTTCTCGTCGTTCTCGCCCTCATCCACCATGTGCATCATCCCGATCGGACGCGCCCTCAATAGGCTGAGAGGCTGGACCGGTTCCTGCATCAAGACGAGCAAGTCGAGCGGGTCGTCGTCGTCCCCCAGGGTCCTCGGTATAAACCCGTAGTTGGCAGGGTAGATCACCGACGAATAAAGGATGCGGTCGACCTTCAAGAGCCCCGTCTCCTTGTCGAGCTCGTACTTAACCCTGGAGCCTTTTGGGATTTCGATCAGGGCGCTGAACTCCTCCGGGGCCTGGTCCCCGATCGGGACGTCGTGCCAGGGATGGGGCATCGTGGTAGCTCCTTTCGCACCGTGGGCGCCTGCGATTATACAGGAGGCCCGGAGTGCCCCGGCTACTGGCGAAAGTCTTGCAGGATGCGCTGATTGGCCTCGTCGTTCGGCATTAATACCTGCGCGCCGTCGGGCAGGTAGGTCGGGGTGCCCTTCAGCTCCGCCGAGGTCATCTTGCCGTCTCTGCCGTGCAACATGAGCGCCCTGGCGAGCGTTATGGCCTGCAGAATCCCGAGGTCGGTATCGACGTTCTCGTTGGCGACTTTTACGATCTGGGGCAGCTTGGTGACGGTGTTCCACCTGAGTGCCTTCTTGCGTAGCGCGGCCAGCAGGCGTTGCTGGTGATCTATGCGGTCGAGGTCGGCGCGAGGTGTGCCACGGTAACGGGCGTAGAAGAGCGCCTTGCGACCGCCGAGCCTCTGTACGCCCTCGCCCATGTGCCATTTCTCAGGGAACACGTCGTGCCCGACATCGACCTTGACCCCGCCTATGGCGTTGATGGTCTCCTCGAAACCTTCGAAATCCACGATGACGTAGCTGTCTATCTGGACACCCGTGAGTCCCTCCATCACCGCTCTGGCCTGGTCGATTCCGCCATAGGTGTATGCGGTGTTGATGCGATCCTCGTATCCAGGCTCCACCTCCACGTAGAGGTCCCGCGGCACGGAGAGCAACTCCACTCGTCCCGTTCCTGGTGTGACCTGGACGAGCATGATCGTATCCGAGCGTGTGGAAGAGCCCTCGGCCGCGCTGGGCCTCCTGTCCACCCCCAGAACGAGCACGTTTAGCGGCTCGCCCGATGCCTCTTCAGATTCTTCGGGTGCCTTGTTCGCCGCATCAGGATTTTCTTCATTGGCGGTCGGCTCCTGGCTACTTGACGCTACCAACCCCTCGGTCGTGTCATAAGCAGGAGCATGGGCCTCCTCTGCAGGTATGGAACCACCGGGCGCA
>DASSJP010000275.1:0-4480 GCA_035691165.1 Rubrobacter sp. | reverse complement strand
GATGCCGAGCCCTCCCCCGGCGCCGACCCCGACGTGGACTGATGCCCGAATCCTCTATCTCCATCGCCGAAGCAGCCCGCTTCCTTGACGTTCCCGAATTGGAGGCACGCAAGCTGGCCGACGCCGAAGGCAACGTCCCCCTGGAGACCGTCAGGAGCCGGGCCGGCGCGGCCTCTATCGCGCGGGAGCTGGCACGAGCGCGCGAGGAGGTCGGGCGCCTTTCAGGCAAACTGGAGGAGGTCCGCGCCTCGAACCTGCGGCTCCAGAAGGAGCTCAAGGACTCGGTCGGGGAGCGGCGGCGTCTGACGGAAGAGGTGCTCGAGCTCAGGGCCGCAGCCGAGGAGAGACTGATGCTCATGGAGCGCATCGAGCACATAGCACGCGTGGAGCAGGAGCTGGAGGAGAGCTCCTCCGAGATCGAGCGCCTCAGGAACAGGAGGCTCCTGGATAGGCTCCTGAACCGTTAGAGCGAAGGTGACTTCAGGTTCATCCTTGAGTTTCGACCTTCGGGAACTGCCGATGCTCCCACGGCACAACAGGAGAGAGCTGTTGTGGACCCTACCCGGGAGCGCTCGATCGTCGCGCCCACAACCAGGCCGCAAGTACGAAAATACCAGCCGCGACGATACCGATTATCCACTCGATGCTCTCGTAGTGCTCCAGATACGGGTGGAGTACCTTGTCGGCGAAGAGCATCTCCACGGCCAGGTAGACGAGCAGACCCGCGCCTGCGTAGACGAGGATGGGGAAGCGGTCGAGCAGCGAAGTAAGCAGCGCGGCGCCGAAGATCACAAGCGGAATGGTGGTCGCGAGCCCGATGACGAGGAGCCAGAAGTCGACCTCGCCCCCGATTCTGGCAGCCTGCACGAGCGCGATCACGTTGTCCAGCGACATCACCGCGTCGGCCACGATTATGATCCTGACTGCCTGCCAGGTGCTCGAACCAGCCTTTACTTTGTCATCGTCGTCCCCCCCATCATCCTCGTGGATGAGCCCCCAGGCGATCCAGACCAAAAGCAGTCCTCCCACCACCTGAAGTAACGGAACTTCGAGAAGCAGCGTGATAACGCCAGCGAAGATTAGCCTGAGCACAACAGCCCCGGCCGCTCCCCAGACGATTGCCTTCTTCCGGTTGGCGCCTTCGAGGGTTCGGGCTGCCATCGCGATGACCACGGCGTTGTCGCCGGAGAGGATCAGGTTCACCACGAGCACCCCGAAGAGCCTCCCCAACCACTCTCCCGTTAAGAAGTCCATCTGACCAGGCACCCTTTTCTAGCGTAAGACAGGCCACTGATCTTATCAGGAAAGTGGGAAATCAAGCGCGAGGCGAGGTCCATGTCAACCGAAGAGGTAGAAGATCGCCGTCACGACGAAGACGATGTAGAGCGAACCGGCGCCGAGCATGACGAACGCCCGGAGCGGGGCTTTGCGAAGCAGGAAGCCGAGGAAGACTATGCTCGAAAGTATGGCCAGGGCGGCTGCGAAGGCGCTCAGGAAGTCGAGGTGCCACGGCGTGAACAGCACCCCGATCGAGACGGGGATGGTGCTCTGGAAGACCATGGCTCCTGTAATATTGCCGACCGCCAGGGTGTCTTTATTATCCCTGAGCCAGATGACCGAGTTGAACTTCTCGGGCAGCTCCGTGGCCAGGGGTGCGAGGACGAGGGCGATCAGGCCCGCGGGGATGCCGGCTGACTTGGAGAGGTGTTCCGCGGCGCCGACGAAGAGGTGGGCGCCGAAACCCATCACCGCGATCATCCCCAACAATTGTGCGGCCACGGCCCAGGTCGGCGCCTCCGAGTGGAAACGCCACAGCGTGAGCTTCGTCGGGACATCATCTTCAGCCTCTCCCCCCTTCCTTACGGTTCGCACCACGTAGAAGACGTAGGCGGAAAGCAGTATCACCGCAAGGAGTATCTTCAGGAACAGAGGCAGCGACACGATGCCCGCCGCGGCTGCCAGGGTGAAGCAGGGCAGAAAGAACACGAGGTCGGGGATAGCGGTCTGCCGATCGGTTGTGATCTCACTCCCCGTCTTCCTGCGGTCCCGGTAGAAAATGGACGCCGCCCCGACGATGAACAGGGCGAGCGTCGCGAGCAGGAAAGGTGCGCCAAGTATCGCGCCGATACCTATCTCGCTGGCTGCGGCGCCGCCGGATCCCACAATCAGGGCACCAAGGATGGCGACCACTGGGATCATGGTCTCGGGCAACGCTGTGCCGACGGCTGCGAGCACGCTCCCAACGGCACCGGCGCCGAGGTTCAACCGGTCGCCCATGATCTCGACAGCGTTGGTAAAAAGTATCGCAGCGCCGAGTATCGCCACCAGAGAGAGAACCAATTCGATTATCGTCATGGGCCTTCCTTAAAACCGCCGGGGCCGGGAACGTGCTAGATTCTTACCCGCTGGCAACGTTACTACACCAGGAAGCGGAGGGCATGGACGAACTCGAGAAGACCCTGGCAGCGGTAGCGAGCGGAAACCTCTCTCCGGAGTCGGCCGCAGGGCGCCTGAAGAGGGGCGAGGTCCGCTACCTCGACGAGTTCGCGGCCCTGGATCTCGGCCGCTCCATCCGCAAGGGCGTCCCTGAGGTCGTCTACGCCCGTGGCAAGAGCCCCGAGCAGGTGGCAGATATCTGCGCGACCCTGCTCGAATCGTGCGAGCGTGTGATCGTAAGCTCCCCAACCCCCGAGCACGAGGCAAAGATCCGCGCGACGCTGCCGGAGACCCCACTCCGTCGGGCCGGACGCTCCGTAGTCATGGGTAGCGGCGAGCCGGACCCGAGCGGGGGGCGCGTCGGTGCCCTGAGCGCGGGTACCTCGGACCTGCCCGTGCTGGAAGAGGCGCTCGCCGTTGTCCGCGAGATGGGTGCGTCAGTGATGAGCTTCCACGACGTCGGGGTTGCAGGCGTCCACCGCCTCGCCGCCCCGCTGGAGGAGCTGAGAGAGTTCGACCCGGACGCCCTGATCGTGGCCGCAGGAATGGAGGGCGCGCTGCCGAGCGTGGTTTCGGGCCTTGTGGCCGTCCCTGTCATCGGGCTTCCGACCTCCACCGGATACGGTCTCGGCGGCGACGGGACCGCCGCTATCCTGGGCATGCTCCAGACGTGCTCCCCCGGTCTCTCGGTCGTCAACGTGGATAACGGCGTCGGCGCGGGAGCAACCGCCGCCCTGATCGCCAACCGCGCCGCCCTCGGGCGCATAACCCACGAGAACGGCCGAAAGTCAGGCCCCGTCTAGGACGCGATGCGGACCTTCGTCGCCGTCTTTCCGCCGCCCGAAGTCAGGGAAATGCTTTACCGCGCCACTCGCGACTTGCCGGCGAGCAAGGACTTCCGCCTCGTCGCTCCGGAGAAGATCACCTTACCCTGAAGTTCCTGGGCGACGTAGCAGAGGACGACCTGAACGGGCTGGCGCAGGCACTGGAGCCACTACGCGGGAGACACGAATCGTTCGAGGTCTCGACTTCGGACTTCGGAGCCTTCCCCTCCGAGAAGAGGGCCCGCATCCTCTGGGCCGGCGTCGGAGAAGGGTCGGGGCCACTGCGCGCGCTTGCCCAGGACGTGGAGGATCTACTGGAACCCGCCGGTTTCGAGCGCGAAGGCCGCCCCTACGTGCCCCACCTGACCCTCGGCCGGGTACGGGGTCGTCCGGTACAGCTCGATAGAGTGGACAAACCCTCGCCCGCGTTCCGGTTCACGGTAACCGGCGTGGATCTGGTACAGAGCGTTCCTGGCGGGCACGGAGTCACCTACTCCGTACTCAAGACCTTCTCGTTCTAGAAGGCGGTAATAAGAGGCCCGATGGACATGATGATGAAGAGCAGGATCAGGATCATGACGACAAGGGCTATGAAGGTACTCCCGCTCATCAGACCGCGCCTTTTGAATTCATATCCATCTGGCGGACAATTCTAGCCGTTAGCGGACGAGTCTGCCAGCGCTTCGGATATTTCAGAGTTCGTTCGCGTAGAACACCCTGCGCTCCGGCGCCGCCGCCCCGCCGTCGGCGAGCTTCGAGCGGACGGCGTGGAACTCTTCCACCTTCTCGGCGATGAGCCTGACGATGGGATCGGGGTCGGAGCGAAGCTCTAGAATGGTCTCCTGCACCGCCGCCACACTGATCTGCTCGAGGCCTCGGGATGGACGCGGTTCCTTGTAGAAGATTCGGCAATCGTACAACGCCCTCACGGCATCGTGGATAACCAGGATCATCTCCGGCCTCGCTGTTACCACCCGGGGCACGTTCTCTAGCTCGTACATTACCCTCCGTCGCCGGTAGACTTCCCGCTGTGACTCTTCACGTATCATCTCTTCGAACCCGTCACCTTCAACCATAGAGTAAGCCTCATCGCGGGTCCTCTCGGCGTCCCGAACCCACCTTGCTACGCCGTTGAGATCCAGGATCTCCTCACACACCGGACAGCGGTACTCAGATCCGGCAGCAACCCTCAAGCCTTCCAGGTGCAGGCAATTTTCGAC
>DASSJP010000274.1:0-4231 GCA_035691165.1 Rubrobacter sp. | reverse complement strand
TTCGTGCCCTCCTCGTAGCCGAGACGTTTCGCGAGCGAGCCGGCGGCGATGTTGCGCACGATGACCTCGATGGGGAGCATATCTAGCCTGTGCGTCTTAATGGCCGACTCGTCCACCTGCTCGACGAAGTGTGTCGGCACGCCGCTAGCCTCGAGGTAGGCGAAGATGGCCGCGCTCATGGTGGCGTTGGTCTTGCCCTTGTCTTTCCACGATCCGCGCTTCTTGGCGTTGAAAGCAGTCGCGTCGTCCTTGTAGCGGTGCAGCAACACGCCCTCGTCGTCCGTCGTAAAGACCTTCTTGGCCTTGCCCTCGTACAGTAGATCCTCAGTCATCCTCCAACCTCTCTTTCAACTCCTCCACCCGCCCGAAGACCGCGCCGAGATTGCGCAGCGCGTACGAAGGGTCGAAGAGCGCGTCGAGATCATCGCCCAACCGCTCGCGTACGTCGTCATCTTCCTCCAGCATCTCCCTGAAGCCGCCCTCCCCCTCCCAGGCCCGCATCGCCGCGCCCTGTACTATCCGGTACGCCTCGTCACGGCCCATGCCGCTCTCCACGAGGGCGAGCAGTACCCGGCCCGAGAAGACGATGCCGCCCCCGCTGTTCAGGTTCTCCAGCATGCGGTCCTTGTCGACCTGGAGGCCGCGCAAAACGCGCCCTGTGGTGCGGAGCATGTAGAAGGCCAGGATCGTCGAGTCGGGGAGGACGACGCGCTCGGCTGAAGAGTGGGAGATATCCCGCTCCTGCCAGAGTGCGTTGTTCTCGAAGCCGACGGCGGCGTTCGCGCGCAGAATACGGGCCATGCCACACAGGCGTTCGGCCAGGATCGGGTTCCTCTTGTGGGGCATCGCGGACGAGCCCTTCTGACCGCGTCCGAACGGCTCTGCAAGCTCGCGGACCTCCGTGCGCTGGGAGCCCCTGATCTCCAACGCTATCTTCTCCATCGTCGAACCGAGGATCGCTATGGCGGCCAACACCTCGGCGTGCCTGTCGCGCTGCACGACCTGGGTCGAGGCTGGCGACGAAGAGAGCCCCAGTTCCTGGCAGGTAATGGCCTCCACTTTCGGGTCAACGTTCGCGTATGTCCCGACCGCGCCTGAGATCTTGCCGACCGCCGCAACTTCCCTCGCGTGGGAGAGCCGGTCCAGGTTCCGCTCCATCTCGAAAGCCCACACCGCGAACTTGTGACCAAGCGTTGTCGGCTCCGCGTGGACCCCGTGCGTACGCCCGACCATAATAGTGTTCCTGTGCTCCAGGGCCATATTTGTCAGCAAGAGCGTCAGGCTCTTCGCCTCGTCCTGGATCAGGTCCAGAGCGTCCCGAAGCTGCAACGCCCCGGCTGTATCCAGCACGTCCGAGCTCGTCAGGCCGAAATGGAAGTAACGGGCGACGTCCCCGGCGTACTCGGCGACGTTGGTTACGAAGGCTATGACGTCGTGGTTGGTCTCTTGCTCTATCTCGTGGATGCGCTCGACGGTGAAGTCAGCCTTTCCGGCGAGTTCTTCAACTTCATCCGTCGGAATCTCACCAAGCTCTGCCCTGGCGCGGCATACCGCAAGCTCCACCTTCAGCCAGGCGCGGTACTTCGCCTCCTCGGTCCAGACCTTCCCTATCTCCGGCAGGGTGTAGCGTTCGATCAAGTAACTCCTCCCAGTGGTGCTCGGTCGAATCGCCTCCGCTTTAGGGCAAGTAACGCCGCGTCTATTGAAATCGCATAGCCAGCGGCCAATAGAGCAGTCACCGCCAGGCCGTAGCCCAAAGAGATTCCATGGGCAGCCGAGTTCTCGTACGTCGCGATCAGCGTAACGGCGAGAATTACCAGGATCGTGTACAGCGCGACGCAGTGCCGCATGTGGTCGCGCGTGGTAGGCCTTTGTAGTCGCTCAAGCCACACGAGGGCTCCATCCAGCAACCCGAATACGAAGCCGCCGAGCACGAGAACAGCTCCCGCGTCGGCCACGTCACCGTTGTAACGAAACGTAGTGAAGTTTTCGAATCCGATGGTGTTCTCGATAACGGACAGCGCCACTATGTCCCCGACGATCACGGGCACGGAGCCTGCGGCATAGAGTATCGGGGCCGCGGTCCTCGCCAGGTATCGGACCGTCTCCGTCAAACTTTACCCCTCCAGCCTCTGCGCCAGTTCGGGATCCGAGAGTGCCAGGATCTGTGCAGCCAACACGCCGGCGTTGGCTGCGCCGTTTACCGCCACGGTCGCGACAGGCACACCCGAGGGCATCTGGACGGTGGAGAGCAGGGCGTCGAAGCCGCTCAGGGCGCCCGAGGCCACGGGGATGCCGATGACGGGCAGGTTCGTTCTCGCGGCGACGGCGCCGGCCAGGTGGGCTGCCATGCCAGCGGCGCAGATTATCACCTTGAGGCCGCGTTCGCGGGCCGTGCCTGCGTACTCGGAGACGCCCTGGGGGTTGCGGTGGGCCGAGCGGACTTCGAGCTCGTATTCGATACCGAAGCCTTCGAGTCGGGCCGTGCATTTTTCGAGGACGGGTAGATCGGACTCGCTACCGACCAGGATTCCTACGCTCGGGCTCAAATGTCCTCCAGCTCTATCGCTTCCAGGGCTATATCCGTACGGTACTGCATGCCTTCGAAGTGGATCTGCTCGACCGCGGCGTAGGCGCGGGCCCGCGCCTCGATGATGGTCGGCCCTGTGCCGACGACGTTCAGGACCCTGCCACCAGCGCTGCGGAAGCGGCCGTCGCGCTCCTCGGTCGCTGCGTGGTAGACGTAGACCCCGGCGGGGATGTTCTCAAGGCCGGAGATCTCATCCCCCGACGAAGAGGACTCAGGATAACCCTCCGAGGCGAGTACCACGCAAACGGCTTTATCGGCAGACCAGACGACCTCGCGCCCGGCGAGGTCGTCGTTGCCGGCAGCAAGCATCAGTTCCAGGAGGTCGGAGCCTAGACGGGGCAGTATCACCTGCGTCTCGGGGTCACCGAAGCGACAGTTGAACTCCAGCGCCTTCGGGCCTGTCTCGGTGACCATCACGCCCGCGTACAGCAGGCCCGTGTAGGGGGCTCCGATCAGGGCCAGCTGGTGGATGGTCGGGCGTATGATGTCATCGAGTATCGCCGCGTAGGTGGTCGGCTCCATCCACATTATGGGAGAGTAGGATCCCATCCCCCCCGTGTTCGGCCCCTCGTCGCCGTCGAAGACGCGCTTGTAGTCCTGGGCGGGCAGGAAGGGCAGGATCTCCTGCCCGTCCGTGACGACAAAGACCGAAGCCTCCCGCCCCTCCAGACACTCCTCGATGACGATCCTCTCTCCGGCAGCCCCGAACTTGCCCCCGAATGCGGCCCTCACCGCTTCCTCTGCCTCGTCGCGGGAGCGGGCGACGGTAACGCCCTTGCCCGCCGCGGCGCCGTCGGCCTTCACGACGACAGGATAATCACGGTGCGCGCTCAGGTAGGCGAGCGCGGCTTCCTCGCGGTCGAAGGCCTCGAAGCTGGCTGTCGGGACGCCGGCGTGTCGCATGAGCTCCTTGGCGAAGACCTTAGATCCCTCTATGCGGGCGGCGGCCCGCGAGGGTCCGAAGATCTTCAGACCGGCCTCCCAGAACGCCTCGGAGATACCCCCGATCAGGGGCGTCTCGGGACCGACGACGGTGAGGTCAATGCCGTTGTCCCTGGCGTAATCCCTCAAAGAGACCAGGTCGTCTACCGGTATATCCACCGTCTCGGCGATGCGTGAGATGCCGGGGTTGCCTGGGGCTGCGTACATCGCGGGTTGCAGGGGGCTGGCAGCCAGGGCCTCGACCAGCGCGTGTTCGCGTCCGCCGCTGCCGACCACCAGCACCTTCACGGGCTCGGCCTCACGACTCTAGATTCCGATCCTCTCGACTATCGCCTGATCCCGCTCTGGTCCGACGCTTATCATGCACAGCGGCGCCCCGACTTCGGCCTCGACGAACCCGACGAAGTCCTGTGCGGCCCCGGGGAGATCCCCCCTCATCCTGCACCCAGTGATGTCCACGCCCCATCCGGGCAACGTCTTGTAGACCGGCTTCGCGTGATGCAGGTCGGTCTGGTTCATCGGGTAGCCTTCGACGGCCTTGCCATCTATCTCGTAGCCGATGCAGATGTTTATCTCATCGACCGCCGAGAGTACGTCGAGTAGCGTGATGGCGACGTGTGTGATCCCGTTGAGCGAAGAGGCCCACTTGATGGCCGGAAGATCGAGCCACCCGACCCTCCTGGCACGGCCCGTGGTCGT
>DASSJP010000273.1:0-2812 GCA_035691165.1 Rubrobacter sp. | reverse complement strand
CAGGTGGGTACTTCTATGGCCTCCGGGACCGGCCTCTTCCACCAGAACAGGATGTGCTGGGATCACGAGACGCTGGATGCTCTGCCCGTAGACGAACGCCGGCTTTCTTCTATTTCGGACGAGCCTCGACGCGGTCTGGCCGGAGACTGGGCGAAACGGTGGCCCATCCTGCGCGACACACCCTGGTTCCCCGCGGTGGGCGACGGCGCTTGCTCCAACGTGGGGAGCGGGTGCACGAGTAGTGACCGGCTGGCGCTCATGGTCGGGACGAGCGGCGCGATGCGGGTGCTCTGGAAGGCGGAGACCGTCGAGATACCGGATGGTCCCTGGTGCTACAGGGCGGACGCCGAACGTTACGTCATGGGAGGCGCGCTCTCGGACGGGGGAAACCTGATCCAGTGGTTGCGAAACACACTGCGTCTCCCCGACCCGGAGAAGACGGAAGAACTGCTAGCGGAGATGGAGCCCGATACTCACGGTCTCACGTTCCTGCCGCTGCTTGCCGGTGAGCGAGGACCGGGATGGGCGGACCGGGCCAACGGGACCGTAGCCGGACTATCGATGAGCAGCAGACCTGTCGAGATCCTGCGCGCCGCGATGGAGGCCGTGGCGTTCAGGTTCGCCCTCATCGCGGAGATGGTCGAAACCGCATCTCCTGGGGACAAAGAAGTGATCGCCAGCGGCGGAGGACTACACCACTCACCCGCGTGGACCCGGATCATGGCCGACACCCTCGGCAAGCCCGTCACGCTCTCCGGCGTCAGGGAAGCTTCCAGCAGGGGCGCGGCCCTGATCGCACTCCAGGCGCTCGGAGGACCGGAGATCGAAGCCTCAGAGGCACCACTCGGTGAGACTTTCGAGCCGGACCCCACCCACCACGCTATCTACCTCGAAGCCATCCAACGCCAGCGCCGACTCTACGAGGCGGTCCTGGATCGCGGACAAAAGCCGTAGCGCCAAAGAGAATACCCCCGGCCTCGTGGCTCGATAGTCATGTCGTCGGGCACTAATATCTCTCCACACCGTCGCCGAAGATGGAGACCCGTTGCGCAGGAGTACCGCGCATCGGGTCTCTGATGGGATTCCGGAGGCGCGCCGGCTCACTTCCGGAGTTGCTCGAGGATATTTCTGAGACGCCCTGCGGCGTCGGATGCTGCGGCGAGATCGTGGTCGGCCACCGCCACCTGGAGCTTCTGCACCTCGGTGTCGACGCGGACGACATCGGCATCGTCGAGGGTGTTCAGGATTCGGTCTCGGATGTAGCCAAGGGTAAAGACGTCGCCGCGGACTGCGCCAGCGTCCCCCGCCGCGGCGTCTACCATGGTCTGGGCAGCCCACAGGTCGAAGCGGGCGAGATCTACCTCGGTCTGTGGCCTGTATTGCAGCCTGAGATCCAGGCTGCACTGGGCTGCGTCGATCGCTGCCTGGCGGGCCTTCCCTGCATCGTGGGCGCCGACAGCATCTGTGAGCGCAGCGAGCGTGTCGTTGATGCGAGGCTCGATCCTCTTCGGAACCTCGCCCTTATTGTAGGTCTCCCAGGCTGCGTTCATCTTCTCGACCTTGGCAGAAGCCACATCCCAGTCCCCGGACTTTGCCGCGTCGAAGGTGTCGAGTGCACCGCTGTAGAGGGTACCCAGTTCGTGAGGTAGCCTGCCAGGGAGCGCGTCGGTCGGAACGGCCAGGGCGAGCGCCTCGACATCGCTTCCGTCGGACGTGTAGAACTCGCCGTAGCCCGGGCCGAAGAGCTTGTCCTCCGTGTTACCGTCCATGTGGTACTCCTCGGCGAGGAGTCCTCCCTTGACGGGACCCAGCGGGCCGTCGAGCGTCTTGTCCACAGACTTGACGGTGACCTCCTCGAACGCGATTCCAGGATTATTTTCCGTCCTGTAAACATCTCCAACCTTGGGATGGGCGGGCATGATCATCGCGGCCGGACCGTCTTTGCCGGTGAGCCAGGTGCCCTCCTTGGTCACGATAGCGCCGTCCTCGAAGTCCGCAACGTCCTCGCCGAAGTACCAGACGGAGCCATCATCGGCCTGGGCGTAAAAGTCGTACGCTACTTCCTGGATGCGCCCGTCGAGATAGGCCGTGTACTGGGAGACGAGCGTCTCGATCCGCCGGCCCTGCCACTCGATGATCCTGGTCTCCGGCAGTAGCGTGACCTCAGTCCGGAATGGCTTGCCATCGACATGTCCGACCATCAAGACCGAGTGCTGCCTGGAGACGGGGAACAGCGGATTTGTAACGCTTGTAGGGTCGGAGAAAGTCGGCATTCTGAGATCGACCCTCGCGCTATCCGGCGCGACCTTGAGATCGCCGGGAACGACCGGTTGGGGAATCGTTCTCGATGTTTCTTGTCCTGCTTCGGGAGTCGATGGCGTGGAGCGAGCTTCCGCTGTCGCTTTACCTGAGCTCTCATCCTGCTTTGCATTCGTATCGGACCCACACGCGCCCACCACCGACATGCTCGCCACCACCACGGTAAGCGCAATGCCGCGCATCAAGGGCCTCACGCGCTTGCCACCCATGATTCTTCCTTTCCAGCCGAGTCCTGGGCGGAACACGGGAAACGTAGTGCGTCCGGGATCACTCGTCGCACAGGTTTTCTTTGTCGTCGGACCGCCGCGTTCGCAGCGACCTTTTCTTCTCCACCGGCTCTCCTCCGCCCGTCGTGGAATCACCTGGATGGAGTATCCCGTCGAAACCTGAGAGAGACTTTAGAGACAGCTTGGAACAGTTTGAGAATCGTTTAGGTAATGAGGACCGGGACGTTCGACTTGCCCGAAGTACAAGTTGGTCCCGACCGGCGGTC
>DASSJP010000272.1:0-3836 GCA_035691165.1 Rubrobacter sp. | reverse complement strand
CCGGCTCTCGCTGGAATCCGTCGGCCCTCCTTGCGAGCCCGTACGCGAACTCGCGCGCCATGTCGCGGGCATCCTCTTCGTCCACGACGCCGCTTGCGACCATCCCTGCGAGCCAGTCGCAGGTCACCCGCCTCCAGACGTCGTGGCGAGAAGGTATGCTGGCAAACGCGCGGGTATCGTCGTTGAAGCCAGCCGTATTGTAGAGGCCCGCGGTCTCCATCACCGCATCGACGTAGCGCCGCATGCCGAGCGGGCTGTCGAAGAACCACCACGGCGCCCCGAGGAGCAAGGCCGGATAGTGTCCCGCGAGAGGCGCGAGCTCCCTAGAGTACGCGGCTTCGTCCAGCCCGAAAACTACCAGGCGGAAGCGCGGGTCGTTTCCCCGTTCATTGAGAAGGGCGCGAAGACCCCTCGTCCAGTCCGCCGCCACAGGGATGTCCGCGCCGGCGTCCGGCCCGAACCTCTCGAGCACCGCTTCATTGTGGTTGCGGAGGCTACCGGCGTGCAGTTGCATCACCAGCCCGTCTTCGACGCTCATGCGCGCCATCTCCACGAGCACGTGGGCCGTGAACCTGGCGGCGTCGTCACCATTCGCCTTTCCTGAGA
Organism: Rubrobacter sp.; assembly: GCA_035691165.1. Lineage (GTDB taxonomy): Bacteria > Actinomycetota > Rubrobacteria > Rubrobacterales > Rubrobacteraceae > Rubrobacter_D. The sequence continues at coordinate 3,230 of DASSJP010000272.1, read as the reverse complement.
GGGCACGAGCGAAGATCTCCTCCGCCTGCGTCTCGGAGAGACGTTCCGTGTGCGGCGTCGTGGCGCTGTGGTCCGTTGCGACGGCTCCCATCTCCTTGAAGTACGATCGCCGCTCCTCCAGAGCCTCGACGAAGCTGCGATAGCCAACGATGTCGATTCCGGATACCTGCGAGAGACCGTCTACGTTCTCCCGCCACCCCGATGTCGAGAGGTTCGTCACGGCGTCGGGCCTGAATGTGGGTCGCACCGTTCCTCCCCAGCCCTCTGCCCGCAGCGCCGCGTGGTGTTCCAGCGTATCGGTCGCCGCGTCCGTGGTACACAGTACCTCGACGTTGAAGCGCTCGAAGAGCGCCCGCGGCGAGTACTCGGGGCTCGCCAGCCTGTCTTCGAGATGGTCGTAGATCCTCTGTGCGTTCTCCGCGTCAGGCTTCTCTGTGACGCCGAAGAGGTTCACGAGTTCATCCGCGAGCCAGAGTCCAGTCGGGGTGGCACGGAAGAGGTGGAAGTTCTCGCAAAAGCGCTGCCAGATTCTGCGGTGGTCCGTCTCGACAGGAGTACCGTCGAGCGCGGGCACCCCGAGGTCCTCCATCGGCACACCCTGGCTGTATAGCATCCTGAAGACGTAATGATCGGGGATGATGAAGAGGTCTGCAGGCGTCCCCAGCGTGGCACCAGGGTTTGAGAGCAGCTTCGGCGGCACGTGGCCGTGCGGCCCTACTATCGGGAGGTCCACGACTTCCTCATAGAGGCTCCTGGCCACAGAGCGCCTGGCCGGGTTCGGATCGAAGAGCCTGTCGGGGTCGAGCGTCCAGAGATTGCTCATGAGCGTCCTCCATCTACGAACGGCTTGAGGTGTCGAAGGAAATGCCCTTCGAGGCCGGAGGCGTAGTCATCCGGATTCTTCCGCAGCAACCCGAAGAGACGATCACGCAAGTGTGCATCCTTCAGCACCGACCCGAAGGTGACGTGAAGGATCTCCCGAGCATCGAACTGCTCGAGCAGACCGGGCAGTTCCGCGTCGCCGACGTCTCCTGGCGCCCGGCCAAGTTCCGCCGAGACATGGTAGCTGGCACGGTCTACTTCGTAACGTCCGCAGGCGAAGGCGTAGATCTCCCTGAACAGCCCGGGGTCGAGGGTGGCTACCGCGCGTAGCGCCTCCAGATAGCTCGTACCCGCGGTCTTGAGGTGGGCGAGCCCTCGGGTCTGGCGGACGAACGCGGGGTAGATCGAAAACTTGTCGGAGCCGGAATGAAGGCTCAACTTGTACGGCTTGTGCGGTGCGTCGGCGCGTGCGATAGCAGCATGGACCTCGATGTCCGCCTCGAAGCCTGCGACGTCGCCGATGTAGTCAACGCCCTTCTCGAATCGCCCGACGTAGCGCGGGGCGAGACTCACCCACCTGACCCCGAGACGCCGCAACTCCCTTGCGATATACACGTGCTGGGCGTGGGTCGTAGGGCTCTGCGTCTCATCAACGGAGATTTCGACCTCGAAGGCGCTATCCTCCATCGCTTTCGCGAGGTGGCGATAAAGACTCGCCACGTGGGCCACGGCACCGCCGTACTTGACTGCTGCTCGCGCGAGCGAGATGTCGTCGATGCGGACCTCGTGTCCCTCAGCCTCGAACGCCGCGTCGAGGTAGCGTCTGTTCATAGCTTCCGGGCTGTCTTCGAGATCTTCCCACGGCAGAGCGTCGAGCCCGGAGCGCAGCGCGGAAGAGTCGGCGGCCTCGGCCCCGTCGTCAACGTACTCTCCCGGATCGAACGTAAAGACCGTGTAGCCTGCGGCGACGCAGACGTCCACATCTGCAGGAGTCTTGAGATGGTCGGCGTCGGCTCCGAAGCCGTCCCTCCAGCCCTCGGCGAAGACGCCCCAGGTTGCGTCGTCCATGACTTCCTGGGGGCTGCGACCTGTACGCTCCATCTCTCGGATCGACTGCTGGGCGAAGATCGGGGCCAGTCCTCCTCCTGCGGCGCGCAATGCCCTGACGTGGCCTGGGGTAGCGAGCCCGAGCCTGTCACCGAATCCAGCCGAGGTGCCTGTGCCGAGTGGGCGCGGGCGCAGCCAGGGCAAGAGGGCGCGCAGGGCGTCCAGGTTGGCTGCGCTGGTCGGACCGAGCAGGAGCGTGCGATCTCCGCGGGCGCTGCTCTCACCTTCGAATCCGGCGAACTCCGGCGATCCGGGAGAGGCTAGGATCGCCAGCCGTGGACCTGTCCCTGTTGTGGCGAGGCCCACTTCCGCATCGGCGACGGCAACAATGGACCGCGGCAAGACGTCGAGCCCGTTCAGCCTCAACAATCCGGTGGTTGTCTCCTTAACCATTAGTCACCTCCGATCACTCATCGTTTGACGGGGCCGCCAGAATCAAGTCCATTCGATGTCCTGCTGACGGAGTAGCTCCTTGAAGGCTCCGGCGGCCTTGCGGAATAGATCTGGGCCGCTGAAGCCGGAGTACGTCCCCGCTGAGGCAAGATGGGGTTCGAGCGAGAAGAAGCCGTCGAACCCTGAGGCTCGCAGCGCGGAGAGGGTCTCAGGGATCTCCCCGTCTCCCTCCCCGGCGGGCACGACCCTGCCCGAGTCGGCGAGCGCGTCCTTCACGTGCACGTACTCGACGTATGGCCGCAACGACTCGTATCCCTCAGTGTACGGACGGCCGATCCCGCACTGCACGAAGTTGGCCGCATCCCACGCGGCCCGCAAAGCGGGCGAGTCCACGCTGGAGAGAATGTCCACGCAGCGGCTCGGTACGTCGCCGTAGATCTCCTTCTCGTTCTCGTGCAACAGCGTGACGCCCGCGCTCTCCGCCTCGCCCGCCAGCGTCCCCATCCGCTCAAGTACTTCGTCCCGGTAGCCTTCCGGCCCGTGGCCCTCAGGCATGAAGAAGGAGAAGACGCGGACGTATGGTGCCTCCATGACCCCGGCGGCGTGCAGGGCGCGCCGGAAGCGCTCCAGGTGCGGGCCGAACTGGTCGGTGATGGGCACCTTGCCAATCGGCGATCCAATGGAAGATATTCCGATGCCGCGTTCCGCCACGGCGGACCTTACTCGCTCCAGATCCTCGTTCGTCAGGTCGAGGACGTTGGTGTTCCAGACGCTACGAAGTTCCATGTAGCGCATGGACTGCTCAGCGAGCGTGTCGAGTTGTTCGTCCAGCTCGGGAGAGATCTCATCGGCGAAACCTGTCAAGGTCCACACGTGTAACGGCTCCTTTCCGAAGATGAGTTGCGCAG
>DASSJP010000271.1:0-3183 GCA_035691165.1 Rubrobacter sp. | reverse complement strand
AGCGCAGCAGACCCCCAAGGAGCAGAACCAGGACACCGCCAAGCAGGGGGTAACAACGGACAGCCCAGGTGTGGGCAATACTCCAGTGCGGACCTTCCTGATCCTGTTGCCCTTGCTTCTCGTGGCGGCCGTCCCTCTTTCCAAGCGAACCCTCCTAGCCCGTGGCAGGCCCGAAGACCTCTACAGGGACCTGACGGGCAGGTTGCGCGACGTGCTTCCGCCGGGCAAGAGCATCGTGGCCGACTCACCCGCGCTGACCCCAACCGAGCGGATACTGCTCCTCGCCGGGGCTGTCGGCGTGGAGGAAGGTCCGATGCGGCGGTTCGCCATGGCCTACTCAGGTCACCTGTATTCCACAGGCGTTGAAAAGAACCACGTGACCTCCGCTTACAGGGATGCCCTGCGGGCCTACGAGCGCTTGCCTCTCTGGCGGAGGGTGCTCGGTTCCGTGAACCCTTCTTCGCTGATCACCCGGTGGAATATTTACGTGTCCGTCCGGAAAGCCCGTCTCGGCAAGGCGCTGCGGGGCAGGCTCCGCCGGGTCTTCCGAAAGCGGCGTTGAACTATACGGTTTGCGGTGTAATAATTTCGGGACCAAGAGCCGACTACAGCACGGGAGGTGCTGATGGAGCAGAAGCAAGAGACCATTGTCAACATCACCGATAACGCCGCCGATAAAGTCAAAACTCTCCTGGCCCAGGAAGGCGAGGAGGACCTCGCGCTGCGTATCGGCGTCAGGCCGGGCGGCTGCTCCGGATTCCAGTACAGTATCTACTTCGACGATGAGATCGCCGACGACGACGAGGTCTTCGAGACCAAGGGCGTCAGGGTCCTTATCGACGCGATGAGCGTCCCATACATCATGGGCTCCGAGTTCGACTACGTGGACGGCCTCATGGGCGCAGGCTTCGCCGTCAACAACCCCAACGTCCAGGGCGGCTGCGGCTGCGGTAGCTCCTTTACCTGCTAGGCCGCTAGATCATAGAGTGGGTCACGAGCCCGGGGCTAAGTGCTCCGGGCTTTTCTTTGCCTCGATTTCAACGGCAGCGCTTGGCCATGTAGATGTCCGGTTTTCCGAGTCCGTTGGCGTCAGGCATCGCTCCGACTATCGAGAAACCGAGCTTCTGGTAGAACTCATAAGGATGCCCGCCCGGGTTCTCAATCCTCGCGAGATGCTCAAGGACGTCCGGATAGAGGTCCACGCCCGAGAGGGTCGTCATGCCCGTTTCATCGTCAGAGCCGAGCCAGAGCGTCATGGCGCCGCGCTCCGTGACTCGCTCCTCCAGGTCGGCGACCAGCGCGCGGCCTATGCCCCTGTGTTGAAGGTCGGGGTGCACCACGAGGGGATGAAGCTCCCACACCTTGCCCTCGTAGGAGGGTATGCCGCCGATCCAGCCGAGCACCTCGCCTACCTCGTCCACGGCTACCCGGCAGATCCGACCTTCCCCGAGGGCTTCTCGCACCTCCCGGAGGGCTCCGTCCTCCGTCGGCCATGCATCGGGCCAGTTTTCCTTGAATCCTTCGATCAGGAGATTCGCCGCCCGCCTGACGGTCTCTTCGTCACCGGGAGCGAGGTCGAGTATCGAGAACCACGGTGCTATCTCATTCACGGGTCTTCCCGCAACCTCTCCAGGGCGAGCATGATGGCCGCGACGCCGCTCGAGCTGACGATCTTGCCCGAATGGACCAGGCCGAGAAGAGCCTCCACGGGCACCCGAACGACCTCGACGAGCTCGTGCTCGTCCGGATCGGGCGCCGTGGTCTCCTCGACGCCGCGGGCGAGGAAGAGGTAGGCCGTGTTGTCCTTGAGGCTCGGAGATGATGCCAGTGAGCCCAGAGGTTCCCAGTCGCCGCCCGTGTAGCCGGTCTCCTCCGAGAGCTCGCGGCGGGCCGCCGCCTCAGGTTCCTCACCCTCCTCTACGAGGCCGGCTGGCAAGCCGAGCTCCATCCCCTCCAGCGGCGGGCGGTACTGGCGGACGAGGACTACCTCGCCGCTCTCGATGAGCGGGAAGATTATCGCGGCGTCGGGGCGCTCTATAACGTAATAGGGGTCCTTTATTCCACCGTCGGGGAGTCGCAGCCGGTCGGAGCGTAACGAGAAGTAAGGGGTCTCGATGAGCCTCTCGCTAGCAAGACGCGCCCAGCCTTCGCCCTCAGCCAACGCCGGCCTCGTCGACGGAACTTTCGGGTTCTCCTCCGGCCAGTATCCGCGGGAGGTCCCTGGTGAAAGCGCTGCGGGCTACGATACGGTCGCAGCCTGCCTCGCGTGCTGCGACCGCGAGATCCTTCTGTACGTGTGAAAGGAAGCCTATGGTCGCGACGTCTCGTGTTGCTTCGTCGGACTTTATGGTCTGAAGCAGCGCGAGCGGCTCGAAGCGGGCCGAGTTCAGGTCGAGGACGAGCAGGTCGGGCGGCGACTTATGTATAGCTTCGAGGAGCTTCCTCGGGTTGCGGGGGAACGCCGCCTCGATATCGAGCGTGGAGGCGGTCTCGGAGATCTTGCTCCTGAACAACAGGTCTTCTACGGCAGCCAGTACTCTTCTCGCCACGTTCTATGGGCCTCCGTGTTCTAGCTTTGCGTAAGCCCGCACATTCTACCCGTAGGCGGTGCGGTATCCTATCCGGGTGAAAAGATTGAAAGAACTTCGCGCCGGGCTAAGGCGCACAAGAGAGACGCTTTCCAACTTCACGCCGTTCTTGAAGCCCCGCCGCAAGGGGCTCTTGCTGGCGCTCGGCGTGTTGTTGCTCGAGACTGTGACGAGCCTCTCGCAGCCGTGGCCGCTGGCCCTCACCATCGACTACGTGCTCACGGACAACAAGCCGCTGCCTGAGGTGGTACCCGATCTTCTGGCGGACGATGCTCTGTTGCTCGCCGGCATAGCCTTCCTCATAGTTCTTATCTTCACCGTCACCCGCAGCGTGGCCTCCTTCCGGCGCTACCTGCTCCAGAGGCTTGGCCAGGAGACGGTCTTCGACATGCGCGAAGCCCTTTACTCGAAGGTCCACGCCCTCGGCCTCGACTACCACGGCAAGAAACGGACGGGCGACACCATAACCCGCGTCACCAGCGATGTGAAAGAGGTCCGCAGCATGCTCGTAGACTCGGTCGTCGAGGTGTTCTCCTCGGTCATGATCCTGGTCGGGATGATGGTCGTGATGCTGTGGCTCGACTGGCAGCTCACC
>DASSJP010000270.1:0-7621 GCA_035691165.1 Rubrobacter sp. | reverse complement strand
GGAGCGGGGTGCCGTGCCTCAACTACCACATCGGACGCTCGGTGGCGCCGTGCATCGGGGCGGTCACCAAAGAGGAGTACGACGCAATCGTGGCCGACGTCATCGCCTTCTTGGAGGGGCGGGTGGACGGTCTGATCCGGGACCGCAAAGAGGCGATGCGCGTGGCAGCCCGCGAGATGGACTTCGAGCGGGCCGCGAAGCTGCGTGACGAGGTCTCGGCCCTCTCCCACGTCCGCGACCGTCAGCAGGCGACCATCGCCTCGGAGGACTCGTTCGATGCCATCGGAGCCTATGCCGAGGGGGAGACCGCCTGTGTGCAGGTCTTCGCCGTGCGCGACGGGCAGGTCGTGAACCGTGACTCTTTCCTCCTTGACAACTACGGCGAGTCGCGGGCCGAGGACATTGCTCTGCAGTTCGTTCCCCAGTATTACGGCAGTGCCGCCGTTCCCAGGGAAGTCCTCGTACAGTCTGACGACCGTGACGACGAGCTGGCGACGATCGCGGAGCATCTGTCGGAGCTGAGAGGAACACGCGTCGAGGTACGCCGTCCCATGCGTGGAGACAAGCGCAGGATCCTGGAGATGGCTGTACGCAATGCGGAGCTGGGGCTCGAGCACGAGCGGGCGCTGGAAGAAGCCAGGCGCAACAGCGTCGCATCGACGCTCGACAGGCTGCGCGAGGAGCTCGCGCTCCCTCAGCTTCCGGTCAAGATAGAGTGCTACGACATCTCGAACACCATGGGAACGAACTCCGTGGCCTCGATGGTCGTGTTCCAGGGCGGTCGTCCAGCCAAGGGGGAATACAGGCGGTTCAGGATCAGGACGGTCGAGGGCGCCGACGACTTCTCGAGCATGGCCGAGGTCATCCGTCGACGCCTCCAGCGTCTGCGGGCCGACGACGAGAAATTCACGCCGGCCCCTGATCTGATCCTGCTCGACGGCGGCAAGGGACAGCTCTCCGCCGTCGTGCCCGTCCTCGAAGAGATGAAGGTAGGCGACGAGCTACCCGACATACCCTTGCGCTCGCTCGCCAAGCGCGACGAGGAGGTCTTCGAGCCAGGCCGTCCGGAGCCGGTGATCCTGGAGCGCAACTCCCCCGAGCTGCATCTTCTCCAGCGCGTCCGCGACGAGGCGCACCGTTTCGCGAATACCTACCACCGCGAGCTGCGCGGGCGGGCCATGACAGCCTCCGTCCTCGACGACCTCCCCGGAGTCGGCCCAGAGCGCAAGAAGAAGATCCTCGCCCACTTCGGCACCCCCGAAGCCTTCCTCAACGCCTCGCTCGAAGAACTGGAAGCCGTCCCCGGTCTCCCTGGAAGGGTCGCCCGCGAGGTCCACGCGAGGGTGCACAGATAGCGTGCTGACAAGCTGGATTGCTGTTGCAAGCGGGGACCCGCGGTGCTAACCTCGATTTCCGAGATGGCTTGTGCATCCCAGGAGGGACAGACGACGCGGCGTGAGTGAGCAGGTGCCGGAGGTGGCCGGCCCTCAAGTATCCGGCAAGCGCATGGTCGTCATCATCACGGGGCTCTCGGGTGCCGGCAAGACCAACGCCCTCCAGGCTTTCGAGGATGCCGGTTACTTCTGCATAGACAACCTTCCGCCGCGCATGATACCCGCCGTCATGGAGACGACCGCGCAGGGCAAAGGCGGTCCCGACGGGGTTGTCGTGGTAACGGATATTAGGGGACGGCGGTATTTCGGCGAGGAGCTCGAGCGCAGTCTGGAGGCCGTGGAGAGGGAGAAGGGCTGGGAGCACCGCATCCTGTTCATCGACTCCGACGACCCCACGCTCGTAAGGCGCTACAAGGAGAGCCGCAGGCCCCATCCTGCGGCGCGTGACGGCGACGTCCTCGAGGCGATCCGCCGCGAGAGGCGGGATCTCGCGAACGTTCGCGAGATGGCCGACCTCGTCGTGGACACCTCCGGCTACTCCGCACTCGACGCCCGGCTGCGTTTCAAAAGGCTCGCCGAGTCGTTCTCCAGCCGGATGACCGTCAGCCTCATCTCCTTCGGCTTCAAGCACGGCACCCCCCTCGACGTGGATACGCTCCTCGACGTCCGCTTCCTGCCGAACCCACACTACGACCCCGAGCTCAGGCCGCTCACAGGCCACGACGCGCCCGTGCGGGAGGCGGTGCTCGGCTCCGAGGACTGCCGCGAGTTCCTCCAGAAGTCGGGCGCACTGCTCTCCTTTCTCATCCCCCGCTACGCCGCGGAAGGCAAGACGTACTTCACCCTCGGCGTCGGCTGCACCGGTGGAAGGCACCGCTCCGTCGCCATAACCGAGGAGCTCGCCAAGCGTCTCAGGCAGGAGAACACAGAAATAGACCTTTTCGTCAGACACAGGGACGCGGAGAGATAGGCTTCAGGGGAGTCGCATCTAATCTGGTCCTGTGCCAAATTAGGTAGTCTGCATCAGAATTACGCGCGGATCAGTCGGGATCTTGTCGCTCTCGACTATCTCCTTAGCCGACGGATGGGCGTTTCTAGGGCGCGGCTTTCGGAAAGGTAACCAACTTGATGCCCCCACCATAACACTACGCGTATCCGTTGGTATCATCGGCGTGCTGTGCGTAGCCTTCTCCAAGGTGCGGCCTGCAATTGTGGGGTTGCGGACGACTTTGGAGTTATTGGAGTCTATCTTCTTCGTTGTAGTAGCTACCTATTTCTTTGGCCTCGCGATTTGGACGTTGAGTTGGTATGTGCGGAGCTTCTTCGACCCTGAAAGAGATTCTCTATGGTGCCCCTCTCCGAGATGTTCCTGATGATGACGCCCGCCGCCAGACGATTCCGGGGAACGGGTATACTCCGTCTCCGTGAATAGGATCGACAATTTAAGGGTGGTGGCGTTCGGCGGGGGGACAGGTCTGCCTGTGCTGCTCAGAGGCTTGAGGGACAGGGTCGGTGATCTGACGGCGGTCGTCACGGTCGCCGACGATGGGGGATCCAGCGGACGCTTGCGCCAGGAGCTCGGGGTCGCGCCCCCTGGCGATGTGAGGAATTGCCTGGTGGCGCTCGCAGGGCGACGCAGGCTCGCCGAGGTCTTCAACTACCGTTTCGAGGCTCCTGGAGATTTGAACGACCACAGCGTAGGAAACATCATCATCGCCGCGCTCGCGGACATTGCCGGAGGGTTCTGCGAGGGCGTGGAGCAGGCGGCTCGTTTCCTGAGGATCAAGGGCCGCGTCTTCCCTGCGGCGACCGAGAGCCTGACGCTCGTCGTTCGCTACGCTGACGGGACCGTGACGCGCGGAGAGTCTGTGGTCCATGAGGTCGGCAAACAGGTCTCCGAGGTCGCGGTCGAGCCGTCAGGGATTCCTGCGCCGCCGGGGGTCATCGAGGCCATAGAGGCCGCCGACGTGCTTGTCCTTGGTCCAGGGAGCCTGTTTACCAGTACGATCCCGGCTCTGCTCGGTGGCGGGGTGAGGGAAGCCTTGACGGGTTTCGGCGGTCCCGTTCTCTACGTCGCGAACGTGATGACGCAGCAGGGCGAGACGGGTGATTTTACGGTCTCGGATCACGTGCAGGCCATCACGGAGCACGTTGGTCCTGTAGTTACCGACGTGCTCGTCCACTCGGGGGATCTGTCACCTGATACCCTCGCCCGCTACGAGGCGGAGGAGGCTGCGCCTGTCGAGGTGGACGGGGAAGTTCTGCGCGAGATGGGCCTGCGGGTGAGGGAGACGCCCCTCCTTGCGAAAGAGAGCCGCTCCGGTGTACGCCACGACCCCACGCTACTGGCGAGGGAGGTGTGCGAGGCTGCCCTCGTTCGCCTCTGAGGTGCGCCGCCAGCTCGCCGCGGCGTCGGGCACCCGTGGGGTCGGCCGCTACGAGTTAGCAGGCCTGGTCGACGCCTCCGGCGACTGGGATGATGAAGGCGTTACCTTGCGCACTTCAAGCGCCGCTGTCGCCCGATCCGTCGTACGCCTGTGGCGCTCGGAGTTCGGGATGGAATCCAGGCTCTCACCAATCGATCCTGACCGCTTCGGCCGTACCCGCTACGCGGTGCGCACGTCTGGTAACGGGGCGATTCAGGCGGCGGAGGAGCTCAGGTTCGCGCGCACAGCACGCATCGCCGCGGAGCGGGCGGGCTACCTGCGGGGCGCGTTCCAGGGAGCAGGCTCGGTGAACCGGCCGGGCGGTCGCGGAGGATACCACCTCGAGTTCGTGCATCGCGATGGGGAGTTCATCAGGCGCTGCGCGGACTTCTCAAGGGCGCCGTTGAGGATCGTGCGCCGGCGCGGAAGGTGGGTCGCATATACCAAGAGCGCCGATGGCGTGACCACCGTCCTGGCCCAGATGGGCCTCAACGACGCGGTCCTGGAGTACGAGGCCAGGGCCGTACTCGGCGAGGCCAAGGCCAACGCCAACCGCGTCACCAACTTCGACGCGGCCAACGCAGGACGCACGGCGACGGCCGCCGCCCGCCAGCAGAAGGCCTTCGAAGCCCTGGATCCCGAGCATCTGCCTCCCGCGCTGAAGGAGATGTTGGAACTTCGCCTTGACTATCCCGACGCCTCGCTCGCTGAACTGGCCAGGCTCGGAGGGCTCTCCAAGAGCGCCGCCAACCACCGATTGAGGAGGCTTGTCAGCATGTCAGCCAGTCAGCACGCTCCGCCCTCCGGGCTTCACTAGTCAGCACGGCGCCGACCGAAGGGAGGCTGCCAACGGCGGAGTGCTATACGAGGATGTTAATCCTGCGGCTTTTCGGGCAATATATAGGTTTGGCGGCAAACTAGAGACTGGAGAGAAGAGTGCCCGTAAGAGTAGGCGTAAACGGTTTCGGCCGGATCGGAATGCTGTTCACCAAGGCGGCGATGGACCGCGGCGACATCGAGGTCGTGGCGGCCAACGACCTGATGCCCTTCGACAGCCTGGCCAACCTGTTCAAGCACGACTCGACCCACGGAATCTGGCACGAAGACGTGTCCTTCGACGGCAACGTCCTGCACGTCGGCGACCATGAGATCAAGACCTTCGCCGAAAAGGACCCGGCCCAGATACCCTGGGGCGACGTCGGCGCAGACATCGTCGTCGAGTCCACAGGCGTCTTTACCAGCCGCGACGGCGCGGCGACCCACCTCGACGGTGGTGCGAAGAAGGTGATCATCTCCGCCCCAGGCAAGGGCGTTGACGCCACCTTCGTCTTCAAGGTGAACCACGAGGACTACGACCCTGAGAACCACCACGTCGTATCCAACGCCTCGTGCACGACCAACTGCATCATCCCCATGGTGAAGGTGATCCAGGACAACTTCGGGATCGAGTCCGGCTACATGACCACCGTGCACGCCTACACCAACGACCAGAGCCTCCTCGATGCGGCCCACAAGGACCCGAGGCGCGCCCGGTCGGCCCCCAACAACATCGTCCCGACCTCGACGGGGGCGGCGCGGACGGCGGGTGAGATCTACCCGGAGCTCCAGGGCAAGGTCGACGGGATGTCGATGCGCGTGCCCGTCTCGGACGGCTCGATCACCGACTTCGTGGCCCGCATCTCGCAGGAGGCTTCCGCCGACGACGTGAACGCCGCGTTCAAGGAAGCCGCCGACGGTGATCTCTCAGGCATCCTGGAGTACACTGAGCAACCGCTGGTTTCCAGCGACATCATCGGGAACATTGCTTCGTGCGTCTTCGATTCGCAGCTCACCATGTCCAACGGCGGGACCGTCAAGGTGCTCGGCTGGTACGACAATGAGTGGGGATACTCGAACAGGACGTGCGACCTCGCGGCCTACATGGGTGAGAAGCTGTAAAGAGCCGTCAGCAATAAGGTAAGAACGTTTGTAGTGCGGCGGGGTTCGCGTTCGCGGCCCGGCCGCACCTTACGGTATAGGAATTGTCCCGAGCAACGATAGTTTGGCGGGAGTTGGTGTCTTCAGCCCGGTAGAAGCTGACGGCTGATTGATAGCGCCGACCGAAGGGAGGCAAATGAACAAACGGAGTGTCAGAGACCTGGAAGTGAAGGACAAACGGGTGCTCGTCCGTGTTGACTTCAACGTGCCCGTGAAGGACGGCGAAGTCACGGACGACACGCGCATCCGGCGAGCTTTGCCGACTATACGGCTACTCCTTTCGGAGGGGGCTCGTCCGATCTTGATCTCCCACCTCGGTCGTCCGAAGGGGGAGCCCGACCCGAAGTATGCGATGGACCCCGTCGCCGCGAGGCTCAAAGAACTGTTGGGCGAGCCCGTAAATAAGCTCGACGCCGCCGTCGGCCCCGAGGTGGAAGATGCCCTCGACGATTGGGACGGCCAGGGCGTCGTGCTGCTCGAGAACTCCCGGTTCTATCCTGGCGAGACGAAGAACGAACCTGAGCTGGCGGATCAGCTCGCTGCCCTTGCCGACCTCTACGTGAACGACGCGTTCGGTGCGGCCCACAGGGCGCACGCCACGACCGTCGGGGTGGCTGAGAGGCTGCCCGCCTCCGCCGGGCTCTTGATGGAGGAGGAGATCGACTACCTCGACAGGGTCCTCGAAGATCCCGAACGTCCCTTCGTCGCCATCCTCGGAGGGGCCAAAGTCTCGGACAAGCTCGGCGTGATAGAGAGCCTGCTCGGGACCGCGGACTCGCTGCTCGTCGGCGGCGCCATGGGCTTCACGTTCTTCAAGGCGCTCGGATACGAGATCGGCGACTCCCTCGTCGAGGACGATTATCTCGAGGAGGCGAAGCGCCTCATGGACGAGGCAGGAGACAGGCTGGTCCTGCCCGTTGACGTTGTCGTCGCAGACGCTATGGAGGAGGGCGCAGAGACCGAGACCGTCCCTGTCGACGGCATCCCTTCAGGCAAGATGGGCCTTGACATAGGCCCCGAGACCGTCGCGCTCTTCGAGGAAAAGATCTCGGACGCCAGCACGATTTTCTGGAACGGGCCGATGGGCGTCTTCGAGATAGACGCCTTCGCGAAGGGCACCGAGGGCGTCGCAAAGGCCGTCGCCGAGAGCGGCGCCACGAGCGTGGTTGGTGGCGGCGACTCCGTGGCCGCCGTAAACAAGCTCGGGCTCGAAGACAGGATGAGCCACATCTCGACCGGCGGCGGGGCCTCGCTGGAGTACGTCGAGGGCAAGGAACTGCCTGGCATTGCAGTCCTGCCGGACAAGTAGAAGAAGGAGGAGCGCATGTCCCGACGCCCGATGATGGCGGCGAACTGGAAGATGAACAAGACCGTGAGGGAGGCGCAGGAATACACGGCCGCCCTCCTGCCGCGCGCGGCGGACGCGGACGAGGTGGACGTTGCCGTCTTCGCCCCGTTCACCTGCCTGCACGAGGTCGCCAGGATGGCCGGTGACTCGGCGGTGACCGCGGGCGCCCAGAACTTCTACTACGAGGACTCGGGTGCTTTTACCGGCGAGGTCTCCGCGCCGATGCTTCTCGATGTCGGAGCCGGGGCGGTCATCGTCGGCCACTCCGAGCGTCGTGAGGTCTTCGGCGAGGACGACGATATGGTCGCCAGGAAGACCAAGCGCGCGGTTGAAGCGGACCTCCTGCCCATCGTCTGCGTCGGGGAGACCAAAGAGGAGCGCGACGCAGGAGGCATGTGGGAGAAAGTCTCAGGGCAGGTCAGGCGGGTGATCGAGGAGCTTGAAGACGCCGACGGCGAGAGCCTCGTCTTCGCCTA
>DASSJP010000269.1:0-6410 GCA_035691165.1 Rubrobacter sp. | reverse complement strand
CCGCGAACATCGCGGGCATACAGTCAGGCTATACCGGGCCGGGCCCCAAGACCATCGTGCCTTCGGAGGCGTTCGTGAAGATGGACTTCAGGCTCGTAGCGGGCCAGAGCCCCGGCCCTGTACTCGAGTTGATCCGGGCCCACCTCGAAAGGCGCGGCTTCGACGACATCGAGGTCGTCGATCTGCACGGCGTCGAACCCGCGAAGACGCCCGTTGACTCGCCCGTCGTAAGTACAGCTATTGCTACGTGGAAGGACATGGGTAGCGATGCCATCGTGTATCCGACTATCGGGGGGAGCGGGCCGACCTCACTCATAGCCGCCGAGCTCGGCATACCGACGATCATGACAGGGAGCGTGGTAAACGCGGGGAGCCGAATTCACTCGCCGAACGAGTCGATCAAACTCGACGACTACTTCGACGCCATAAGGTACTTCGCCCGATTCTTCGAGAGGTTCACTTCTTGACCGAGGAAGCTGGCAAAGGGCTCGACCTTCCCGAGCGCGTCCGCAGGAGCCTCGCCGCGGCAGTCGCTGACAGGGGCGTGCAGGCGCGTGTGATCTCCACGCAGGGCCGCGAATCGATGCGTCCCCCGCAAGGACACATCATCATCGCAGCCAGGGAGGAAGAGGTCGAAGCGGTCCGCGGCCCTGCCCGCATCGTGCGCCGGCTGGAGTTCTACAAGACGTTCTACGGCCCCGTGGTACGCCTCGCCCTTAGCGTCTACCCGATGGAGGGCGAACCGCTCTCCGCTGGCACCGTCCTCAACGTCTCCCAGGTCAGCGGCGACGCGGCCCTCACCGGACTCGGGCGCCAGAGGAGCATCTACATACACTTCTACGCCGCTAGTGGCGAGGACCTGACGTACGCGTTCTCCAAGGAGATCCCCAACGCCCCCGAGCAACGCGGTGAGACGAAGAAGGTCCTCAAGATGGCCCGAGACGCCTACACCCAGACGCCGGAGGAGCGCCGGAGCTTCAGGGCGGCCGTCGGACTCGCCGAGCGGCAGTTCGAGCTTCCTGTACCTGAACCTGACGAAGAGGGATAGTCTTCGACGGTGAGCCCGCGTATACTGCCACGCATGCAAGCGGGGAGCGCTTCCAAAGACTTCGTAGCGAAAATAAGCCAGGCCCTCGAAGGGGCTGGCCGCAGGGGCATCCACGTAACCGCCGGAGCGGGTTCATGCGATCTCGAGGCCCAACAGTTCGCAAACGTTTCCTCGGAGGAAGAGCAGACGCCGACCGGGCGGCCACACCACCTGGAAGAGCCGCCCGGGCCACGGGACCTCGGCGGCCACGACGGCAACTCGCGGCTATGTTACTTCCTCGACGGCGTGCAGAGCTCGCGTGAGATCGGACGCATAGAGATGATGCCTGTAATTGTATCGACCGTGGCGGCGGCGATCGTCAATCGTTGCGAGAAGCGGTTCTCGCGGATGCCGCTCGAGAGCCCGCCCGTCGTCGTGCAGGCCGTGATCCTTCCCCGCAGCACAGGCGACGAGAATGTCGAAGCCTTCTGGGACCTTCTGCTAGATGCAGGATTCTCCGAACTCGACCCTGACGAGGTCCCCTCCTCTCCCCACCTCGTCCTCGACTCGGCGGAGTACATGCCCGACGCAGACCCCTCCGATTACGTCGGCATGAGGGAGAGGGCTCGTGTCAGGGTCAGGGCGCTCAGGGAGAGGCTGGAAGGCGGGATGCTCAGACAGTGGGAAGGTGATGACCAGGTTCTCAACTCCGACGCCTGGATCGCGGTGGACGGACAACTCAGGGACATCAGGGAATCCAACAGGCGCGCCATCGGCCTCATAAAGAGCGTGGCCCGTCCCGAGTTCGTTGGCAAGGACGTTGGAATGCTGCTCGACCTCGAGCCCGGGATGCGGACGACGAGCTTCGTCCCAGACTGGCAGCTCCGCCGCGACCCCGGCGAGCGGCGTACCTCCTGGTACCTCAGGATGTGGCCGCCGCAGCGCGGCGCGGACGCCCTAGGTTCGCTCATGCGCGTCGAAGCTCCGCGAGATACCGAACCCGAGCAGGTCGATGAAATTTCGCGTTGGATCCTCGCCGAGCGGGCGCCTTTAGCAAAGCCAGATCCGAGGTGGCCCGCGATGATCTACCCGATCCAATACGTCGAGAAGATCCTCAAGCCGCTGGTGCAGGGCTCGGAGAGAGCCTACGCACGGCTGGAGCGCCAACTGGCATCGAACGGGAGGAACTAGATGCTGCACGATAATTTCCTTGACCTGATCTCTGGTCCCATTGGCCGGGTCGTGACGAGCGAGGAGAGCCCGGCTACGGCACACGAGTTCTTCTTCTGGACAGCCGAGACAGAAGCGGCCCAGAACCTGGACATCGGGCACATAGTCGCCGCCGAGTCCGAGGACGCCACAGCCGTCGCAGTCCTCGACGACCCGCGCCGCTACTCGGACCTCCAGAGCTTCCTGGACGACTTCTACGCCTACGATGGCGACCCTTCGCTCGAAGCGCTCTCCGAGAGAGTGGAGATCCTGGTCTTCAGAGCCCGCGTCCTCGCAACCAAACACCGCGACGAACGCAAGAAGTCCAAGCGCCCGGTGCGCACAGGCCCCGTCTTCTTCGCCACGAACGCGGCCATCGAGTTCGCCCTGGGGGCCGAGGACTTCTCGGGACACCGCATCCCGATGCTCCTGCACGAGAACGGCAACGAGAGAAACGGAAGCCCGCAGCGCACGCCTCTGTACGTGGACGAGGAGTACCTCCTCGGTCCCGAGGCAGGCCACCTCAACATCACGTGGATGAGCGGTCTCTCCACCAAGACGAGCCACGCCCTCTTCACCATCGCGAGTACCTTCCAGACCGTGGAGGACAAGAAGGTCGCGGCCCTGATGTTCAACGTGAAGGGCGCCGACCTCCTGTTTTTGGACAAGCCCGTCGAGGTAGATCCAGCGGACGATCCCGAGCTCGCGGAGCGCTACGAGAAGGCCGGGCAGAGGGGATTGCCGTCCGAAGATCGGGAGATGTACGATTCTTTAGGCATCGAGGTCAAGCCCTTCGAGAACCTCAAGATCTTCGCTCCCTTGCGTTACGGGATGGAGTCGGGGGAGCGGATCGTTCACGCCGAGGGTATCCCTGCTCGCAAGCTCAATACTTTGAGGAGCGCACGCGGGGAAGATTCGTGTGTCTTTCCGGTGATCTGGGAGCTCGGGGACGTACTGCCCTACGCAGGCTACGTCTTCGAGCCTTCCGACATGGACGACAAGTTCCGCGGCTTCATAGAGGAGCTTCGGGACAGAGGCGTCAGGACGACAGCGGACTTCTATAGTCTCCTCGATGAGATCGAAGACTACTTCGACGCAGCCCGCGAAGAAGGTAAGAACGTCTCTTCCTGGAACGGCCACAACCACATGACCATCGCGAAGGTCCGCAACCGCTTCAAGGTGCTCCCTAACAAATGTGGCGGGCTTCTGGCGCACGGGCGCGTGGAGCATGGCGAGCTGCCGCGCGCCGACGGGCCGTTCGAGGACAACGAGATGCGCGTCGTTGACATCTCCCAGCTCACCGGCGTACCGCAGGACCTCATCGTCACGAGCGTCATCTCGAAGATCTGGGAGCTCGCCGAGACGGGCAGGCTAGGGGTGGACAAGTTAATAATCTTCGTCGACGAACTCAACAAGTACGCCCCCTCCGGCAACTCCAGAACATCGTCTCTCAAAGACACACTGGTAGACATTTCAGCGCGAGGACGACACCTCAACCTCACGCTCTTCGGGGCGCAGCAGTTCAGGAGCAAGGTCGACGACGAGGTAATAGGTAACGCCGCAACCAGCCTCTATGGCCGCATCGGCGACGAGGAGCTCACCAACTCAAGCTACCGCTCCTTCTCACAGACGACCCGCGAAGAGCTCCTCCAGCTCGAAAAGGGCCGTCTCCTTTTGCGCCACGCCCACTACGCTGTCCCCGTCTTCGGCCGCTTCCCGCGCCCCCCTGTCCTCATGGGCAAGCAGGGCACGGACATCTTCGGCGAGCAGCGAGGGGACGCGGCCTCTTCCGTCCTCGCCGTAATGAGGAATCTGACCAGCAAGCCCCCCGCCATCGCCGCCATCCGCTCCGAGATAGAGGGCGTCCCCGAGGAGCAGGTCTATGAAGCCCTCGACGCCGTGCAGGCGGCCCACCGCACGGGCCACGGCGCCGCAGACCCATACAAGAACTTCCGCTGGAACCTCAAGCGTCCTGCGAGGACCGGGGCAGGCCGTCGCGACGCGTCGAAAATACTCTCCGGCCTGGATCGGATGAGGGATTAGTTTCGGAACCAACCGGCAAACAGAGGGGTGACAAGAAAGCTCTTGAGCGTTCTTTCTTAGCCGAATTCGCAGCCATATTTCCATATTTTCCATCCGGCTCCATCGCTAACTCGGAGCGACCCGATTTTCTTGTCTTGGGAGAATCTCACATTACGGGAATAGAAGTTGTTAGGTATGTGCGTGGCCAGAGTATGGATCATGGGGGCTCCGTAGATCGTCGTAACGAGATCCTAAGACAGCAGATAGCAGAGAAGGCGAGACAAGCGTTTGAGTCCAGACACTCTGATCCTCTCATGGTCCGTTTCCTGTGGCACTCAGGCCGACGCCTGCGCAAAGCTGATGTACCTGGGATCAGTGCTAGCGCAGCCAAGATTGTCGGATACTACATACCTCAGACTCTTTTCGGTAGCACTCGTATAGCTGGCAACGAATTGATTGATGCCACGCTTCGAGCATTTGTCAGCTCAATAAGCGTAACGAGGGTCAGGAACAAGCAGCAGGCGCTTTGGTCTTCTATCGACGCAGGCTTCGTATCGATATCGGCTACTGAACTCCAAGAGCTTGTCACGTCGAAGAACGCTAAAGTGCAGGATTATTTGGAGAGATGCAATGAGGTTTGGCTGCTAATCGTAGCTGATGGAGGATACATATCCTCTACCGCGGATTTCTCAGAAGACATCCAGCAGGTTCACTTCCGGTCTGCATTTAGGAAAGTAATATTCTACGATCGTTCGAACCAGCGTATCGTCACCCTTGCTGGATAGAATAGCGAAGTCTCACAGAAAGGACTGAGTTCACAAGAGCCGGCGACATCGAAGCGTACTGGCAAAGCTATCTGGGCACGCTCCCGGCGGACTCGCCGGAGCGCGATGAGCGATATCTGGCGGAAGGGTGGGGCGACTCTCCGCAGTTGGCGGACGAGCTAGGCGCCCTGATAGCTGATGGAACCAAAACGGCGACCTGCTCCGCGCTGTGGGAGTACGAAACCGAAGTGGAGCCTCTGCCCGAGGTCGGCTTGAAGACCATCGTCCTTGACGGAAACGGTAACCCTCTGTGCATCGTCGAGACGACCGAGGTAGAGGTGCGCCCCTATGATGAGGTTGACGCGCAATTCGCCTACGAAGAAGGAGAAGGTGATCTCTCACTTGACTACTGGCGAGATGCGCACTGGCGCTTCTTCTCCCGCACTCTTTCGAACATAGACAAAGAGCCGACGACAGATATGCCGCTGGTATGCGAGCGATTCCGTGTAATCTATAAGTAGAATGCAGGCGCCGAGCCATGCTGCATGCACGGTTAGAATAGGCTGGATCTAGACCAGAGAGGATCGCAGGAATATAGTCCGCATAGCACACATCTCGGATACTCATTTGGGGTACACGAGGTACGCGAAGCTCCATCCTGAGACGAGCCGCAACCAGCGGGAGGTGGACGTACAGGAAGCCTACGGGCGAGCCGTGAACGCTATCCTGGAGCGGGATGTGGACCTGGTGATCCACTCGGGCGACGTCTTCGACTCGGTGCGTCCTGCGACGCATGTGATCATCGGTTTCCTGAAACAGACGTTCCGCATTACACGCCAGGACATCCCCTACCTGGTCGCCGCTGGCAACCATGAGACGCCGCGTCTCCGCTCGACGACCGCCGCCCTCGAATACGCGAACCTCGTCAACGCTATCTCCGCCCACGGCTTCGACGTCGAGTACCATCTCGAAGAGGTCGGCGACGCCGGAGTGGGAGTGACTCTCGTCCCACACGGGGCGGTCTTCGGGACCGGGGCCGTGACGCCAGCGCGTGACGCTGACGTAAACATACTCGTCACGCACGGCATGGTGCCTGGCCTCGAAGCGCGGCAGTACGAGATGGGTGAGGCGAACCTCCAGCCGGGGATGCTCGAGGGCGGCTTCGATTACATAGCCCTCGGCCACTACCACGAGTTCCACGAACACAAGCCCAACGCCTTCTACGCGGGGGCGACGGAGCGTTTCGGGTTCGGGGAAGTTGACTCGAAACCAGGTTTCGCCATCGTCGAGTTCGAGGGCGGTGAAATCTCCGTAGAGCACGTCGAGATCGAGACGCGTCCGATGCTGGACCTGAAGAAGATCAGTGCCCGCGACATGGACGCGGCGGA
>DASSJP010000268.1:0-5003 GCA_035691165.1 Rubrobacter sp. | reverse complement strand
GCTGTGCTCGCTTACCTGCGGGCTGCTGCCTAGGGCCGGCCCTAGGACCCAGTTGATTTGGTTTCGTGTGCGCCCACGCGTTGTCAACGCGAGGCAAAATCGCTGTGCAAGGTGCGTCCAGAAACGTTGGGGAAAATGTTGCGGCACTCCAGGCGCTCAGCCAAAAGATGCTGCAAACCGATATGTTTTCGTTCGAGAGGGCGAGTGGATCGCACCCAGGAAAGGCCGCGTGATCAGACCACGCTGGCTCTCGCCCGGCTCGGATGAAGCATTGAGCCGTTCCGGACCCTTGTAGTCCGGCTACACTTCGTCTACGCAATCGCTCGCCGACCTCTCTGCCCTATCTGGCCAGTCTGGCCTGGGGGCTCAAAGGAGAGAGGATGGAGGGCAAAGGCCTCACACAGCTTCTTCGCCTCGTGAACGACCGCATCTGCGCGCTGGAGGACGTGCGCGGAGGCGCAACGGCGGCATTCTGGTGCGAGTGCGGCTGGCCCGATTGCAAAGATCAAGTTCACTTGAGGCAGGGCCAATATGAACTGTCTGGAGCTCCGCTTCTCGCTCCGGGCCACACGGTCAGGAATAAGAAACTGGTTCCACTCACGACCATGAGCGGCCACGTAGGGATGGGCAGTTCAAACCGGCCATAACTTTGACTCTGACTCATGGTCCTCCCTGGCAGAGCTACCTAGTCACGAGCCGTGGGGACGGCTCGACAACCGTTCGCATTCAGACCGGTGACGGGTTTGCCGCAAGCGCAGCGATCCGGCGCGAGGAGGTCAACCTGGAATTTGAGACGTTGGAGCAGGCGCTTGATTGCGCCGGAACATCACGGATCAGTGCCGCGGGGGTCATCGTCACGGTCATGGTCGACGGAGAGGAGCGCATCGGATGAGAGCGAGTCGGGTGAACCGCACGAACTAACGGCTGGTCGAGCTCGCAGACGGAGCGGGCTCTCGACAAGGGGCCCGCTGGTTCCGGGCGGATGAAGCGGTAGCGGTCTCATCTCTTGGAGACGCTCTGGGTTACCGTCCTCGAGCTCTTCATTCGGCACGGGCGTATCTTCCGATCACGCCTGACGCCACATCTGAGGGACCGCCGACGTCCTCGAAAGATCAGCCGCTGGATAAAGTTCTGGGTTAGGTGTGAGCTGGGCCGGAGCGCTGTTTTCGTACGACCCGTAAGTTTCCGCCCAAAAACCGACGGTACTCCGAAACAGCTACACTGGCTTCACTGGCTCTGCACCCAGAACCCGGCTCAAAGTCCGCATAAGACACCGACGCGCTCTGGCGCTCGAGGCGAGGAACTTTAGGCGAACGGATTCGCTTGCGGGGCCAGCCTTTCGATTCAGGACCGATGGCACGGAGGCGGACGTCGACGCTAACTGCGTTCCCCGTTAGGTCTTCCGACATCGGTTGAAGACCAGCAGAGTCCGGTAGCAAGCTTGCAGCTGGAAAGGGCGCACGTCTCTTACCGGTATCGATAGACGATGCGGCCTCGATTGAGATCGTAGGGAGAGAGCTCCACCCGGACCCGGTCACCCAGAAAAATCCGGATGCGGTAGCGGCGCATCTTCCCGGCCGTATAGCCGAGAGTCTCGTGGCCGTTGTCAAGGAGGATGCGGAACATGCGGTTTCGCAGAGCCTCCACGACCTCGCCCTCCATCTCGATCTTCTCTTCCTTGGCTGGGATGGAGCCCCTCTCCAGAGTTGAGTTACTACACAGGGGCGACGTTCGTCGCCTCCGGCCCCTTCTGACCCTCGCTGGCCTCGTACTCCACCTTCGCACCCTCGGTGAGGGACCTGAAGCCCCGCCGGCGATGTTGGATTTGGTGGACGAAGAGATCCTTCGCCCCCTCGTCCGGGGTGATGAAGCCGTAGCCCTTCGAATCGTTGAACCACTTGACGGTTCCGGTTGCCATGAAAACACCTCCTTACCCATTAGTGCGAACAGATAGGAAGGTGATGCTTTCCGGTACTCGCCCTTGGTTTGCCTAGGACACAGTACAGGTATGCGGCGCGCACCGCCGGGTCTCGCCTGGCACGATCTCCGACGTCCGCCTATCTGCAGCCGTGCTACGCCGGTGCCGAGACGACGAAGAATGGTGTCGCGTCCACCTGCACGACGGAGTATCGAGCATCCCTCTCGACCACCCGCTCCGTCTCGAGTTCGTGACCCGGTTTCACCCAGAATCGGCTGGGGCTCGACGTTCTGCGAGTCCGCTCATCCCCTGTAAGCTCGAGCGTCGCGTTGCAGCGAAGGTCTGCGCATTCGCAGGCAAATTTCGACCCCTGAGCTGCGTCGTCGTTTCGAACTGCCTTCATACGGTGATTCAACGCCGCTTGCCGTTCTTTCATGCTCATGGTTCCCCCTTTTGGAAGTTCGTCGGGAGCACCTCTGTCCGAACTCGCCGGTCTCAGGCCTTCAAAAGGGGTGGGCGCGAAAGAAGAACTGCCGCGACGCGTGGTCGCATTGTAGGCGTTGCCTCCGAACATGCGCACGCCGAAACACGGCACCGTAAAGTGTCCTCATCGAGACTCCGCTACCACGCACGAAGCCGAGGCTCCGCGGAGTCTTCCACGAGCTCGGGTTCTATGTCGCTCTCGGACTGGGCCTCCTGCTCGTCCTCACAGCTGAGCCAGGCCGGGCACAGATCTCGGCGATCATCTTCACGGGTTGCCTCGCGGGCTGCTTCGGGGCGAGCGCTCTCTACCACCGGCCAACGTGGACTCCGCAGGTCCGTTCACGGCTGGCTCGGCTCGATCATGCCGGCATCTATTTGCTCATTGCGGGCACATACACGCCCTTTGGGCTGCTCGTCATGTCCGCGGGATGGGCCGTCTCGGTACTGTCAGTCGTCTGGAGCGGGGCAGTCCTTGCGATAGCGCTGAAGCTCGTCTGGCCGCGGACCCTGAAGTGGGTCTCGTCTGCGATCGGTCTGGCGCTCGGCTGGGTCGGCGTCGCCGCGATCTCCCAGCTTCTGAAGATCGACTTGGGGGGCATCCTGCTGGTTGTTGCGGGCGGACTCTTGTATTCGGCAGGAGCGATCGTCTACGCCGTACGGCGTCCAGACCCTGCGCCGCGGGTCTTCGGCTATCACGAGCTCTTTCATGTTCTCACGCTTGCTGCGGCCGCCTGCCAGTTCGCGGCGATTGCATTCTTCGTGCTCCCTCGCGCTTGACCAAAGCGCGGAGTGTCGGCGTCAGCCCCTCCTCCGGCTAGGGTGAGCCATGGCCGAGCGACGATGGAGAGTCAGAGAGTCAGCCAGGCTCACGCCGAAGTCGAGGCGGATCGGTGCCTCTTGGTCGATCAGGTCGACGAGCCATGACGGAAGCGAAGTCCGGACCACGGTTGATGTGTCTCGCGTCGCGATCGAACGACTCGAGGACGGCGTCGTCGCCGATGAAACTCGGCTGGCCTTGAGAACGCAGGGCCGAAGCCCCGTCGAATCCGCAGTCAAGCAGGGCGACGAGCCCCCGGCCCGGATTGTCTGCACGCCGACTGGCTGCCGGGCGCGGGACGCTCGAGGCGCTTGAGGAGAGCAGCATTCGCTGCTCGGACCGAGTGTTGAAAAAGCGCCGAGGGCCAATGCACGACCGACCTGTCCCGGGAGGGGCGTTGGCGTAACGAAGTCGTTAGTGTCGGGTCTCGTGTACCTCGAAGTCACCCTCGTCAACGGGCAGAACTATTCGATCCCCGTCGAGGAGGGCCACTCCGTGGAACAGGAGCTGGACTTGTTCCTGAAGCGCGAGGGTCGATACGCGGCGGAATGGGTCCCGCTCAAGAAGGCAGGTCGGGAGCTCTTCGTCCGGTACGAGCAGATCGCCCTCGTCAGTCCGGTCGTACAAACTAAACGGGTGCCCTAGCAAGGGGCGGGCCCCAGAAGCGAATCCGTACGCCAAACAGCTTCTCGCCCGTCACCTCAAGCTCGCGGCGCTCAGATCCTCGAGGGTGGCGATTGCCCGCTCGACGTGCTTGTCGTAGGCCGTGCTCATAGGTCGATCCCTCTCGGACAGGCTGAGGTTTGCCGGACTGACCTCGCCCTGGCTTCCCGTTGCTCGGAACCGCGACTGATCACATTTGCCGCGCTAAGCGGGCTTCGGCTCGGAGAGGTGCTCGCCCTCGGCGACGCCAAGGTGGCGCGGAATAAGCTCGGGATGCGGAATGGCGCTCGCGTCGCCTGGTCCGCGAAATGCCTGTAAATAAGAGCGGGAGCGAGGGACTCGAACCCGCGACCTCCGGCTGGCAGCCCGGCATTTCGGTCTTCCTCGATCTCTGTCCGGGCGTTGTCCTATTGGAGAACAGGCTGCAGAGTGTTGGGGGAACTGACCCTAGGCTCGGGACGCCGCTAGTCAAGCCGAGTTCCGGCCAGAGAGCGCCGAGATCGCACCCAGGAGGTCGCCGGTTCGAGTCCGGCTCGCTCCATCTCGATACGACGCTCGGCCTACGAGCTCAACCGGTGAGACGATTGGCCGTTCGGCGTCAGCCGTGGGGTCACGTCGAGGACGCTCTTGGCGGGGGGCGGCTGGATGTTCGCCTTCACCCCGAAGTCGTAGTACTCCTCGCTGAGCTCCATCTTCACGTGCTCGTTTTTCGTCGGGTTGTACTCGAGAACGATCGCGAGCTTGCGGACCACTCCGTCCTGCCCGACCCACATGTCGACGGGGTATGTCTTGATCCCGAGCATGCGCAGGTATTTCCTCATCGGTTCCCGCTGGTCACGGGGCGCCTGCTCGATGATCGTCTCGGCCTTGACGATCGTCGCATAGTGCGTCGTCACCTCGCGTCGTACGAGATCGGACCCGACCCGTCTCACGCCGGTAGCCGACTTGAGGTAGGCGAGCATCAGGCCCGGGTCGCTTTGCTTCGTCTCCTTCATGCGGTCGAGGTCAAGGCCGTATGCCTTGCCCATCTCGACGATGTCCGCCTTCATCCAGGTCTTTCCGCGTGGCATGAGCTTGTCGAGGAAGGGAAAGCGCATGTAAAGGACCATTCCATCGTGACCG
>DASSJP010000267.1:0-7011 GCA_035691165.1 Rubrobacter sp. | reverse complement strand
ACCGAGGCACACAAACAGGCCGGGGAGTCCAGGCTGGATCACAAGCAGGTATCGACCATGGGTGACATGAGAAGCGGTGTGGGGATCCCTGCCTTATCCGGGTCTGGCGAGGACCTTGGTTACCTGACCCATCACCGGATTTTCGCGTGCCTGCCGAGGGCCGCGCGTTACAGGAAATCACGCCGGAGAAAGCCAGCAAGGAGGAGAAGATGAGCAAGCATAGGTACGTGAAGGACCATGACCGGCATCTAGCTGACAGCACGGAGTACGTCGAGACGGTGATAGTCGGCGGCGGTCAGGCTGGCCTCTCGGTCGGGTATCACCTGGCAGAGCGAGGCCGGCGGTTCGTGATACTGGATGCGAACGAGCGCGTCGGCGACTCCTGGCGCAAGCGCTGGGACTCGCTGCGGTTGTTCACCCCCGCTCGATACGACGGGTTGGAGGGCTTGCCTTTCCCCGCGCCCGCCGTGTCTTTCCCTACGAAGGACGAGATGGCCGACTATCTCGAGTCTTACGCAGCGCACTTCGATCTGCCTGTTCGAACCGGCGTCAAGGTGGACGGACTCTCCAGGGAGGGGGATCGGTACGTCGTTTCCTCCGGTGAGCGGCGGCTTGAGGCTGACCAAATAGTGGTGGCGTCGGGCGCCCACAACATCCCGAAGATCCCCGCCTTCGCCAACGAACTCGATTCGAGCATCCTGCAACTGCATTCGAGCCAGTATCGTCACCCCTCTCAGCTCCATGAAGGTGCCGTTCTGGTGGTGGGCGCGGGCAACTCTGGAGCGGAGATTGCTTTCGAGTTGTCCCGCACGCATCCTACATATCTGTCGGGCACGCCGTCAGGGCAGCTCCCTGTACGTCACGGACCCGCCATGGCGCGGTTCGTCTTCCCCGTGGTGCGGTTTGTTGGCCACCACGTGCTGACCTTGAGGACGCCCATCGGGCGAAAGGTCCAGCCCAAGTTCATCTCCCACAGCGCGCCGCTAATCCGCGTCAAGCTGAAGGACCTCGCTGCCGCAGGGGTCGAGCAGGTGCCGAGAACCGTCGGCATCGAGGGCGGTGGCCCTGCGCTCGACGACGGACGGGTCCTGGACGTATCGAACGTGATCTGGTGCACGGGGTTTCGGGAAGTGTTCCCCTGGATCGACCTTCCCATCTTCGGTGAGGACGGACGTCCTTTGCACGAGCGCGGCGTCGTGGTTGGCGAGCCCGGCCTGTACTTCGTGGGACTGGTCTTCCAGTACGCAGTTTCATCCGATGTTCTCCCTGGCGTGGGGAGGGACGCGGAGTACATCGCGACGCACATCGCCACGCGCGAACCGAAGGGCCGGTCGAGGGCGCATGCGCTGGCCGGAGCATGAGTCGAGAGGCCGCACCAGCCGCCGACGAGCTGGTCAGGTGCCAGGGCGCGGTGGTGAACATGGTCGGCACCTCAGGGGCGGATGTACTGCGCAGCGGCGGCCGCAGCGACGCCATCCTCGGTCTGGGTGGCGCCGACGAAATCTTCGGTGGGGACGGCAACGACACTGTCTGTGCTGGCGAAGGCAACGACCGGCTCACCGGGGGTTCGGGCAAAGATCGCCTGTTCGGCCAGGGGGATCAGGACAGACTCAACGCCAGAGACGGGGTGAAGGGCAACGACCTGGCCGATGGTGGATCCGGACAGGACACCTGCAGAACCGACCTCGAAGACAGGTGGATCAGCTGCTAAAAGCCAGAGTAGCCGTGAAAGGGTGGCGGGAAATCTTTCGCCACCCTCGAGGAGAAGGTGATTCACAGTTCCATCATGATCAAACCGGTGGAGGGAACGCGGCGCACGTGTACAAGAGGAGAGAGAGCATGTTGAGGAGCGTAAGTCAAAAGATTCTATGGGTGGGGAGGGCCACGATCTTCCTAGTTGGCCTCGCCGTGATGCTGGCTATGGTTCTGGGGTTGGCCTCTGCCGCCCTGGCTGGAACCGGGGTGGGCGATGTCTTCAACCTCGGCAAGAAGAACACCGTTGGCCAACTGAGCCAGCTGGTTGGCAGGTCAGATAGCGCCATGCTCAAAGTGGAAAACAACAGCGCTGGCGGTGATGCTACAGCACTCAACTTGCAGGTTGAGCCTGACCACGCCCCTATGAAAGTCAACTCCTCCACCAGGGTGTCCAACCTGAACTCCGACCAGCTGGACGGCAAGGATGCGAGTACCTTCATGCCGGCCAGTATCTACACGGTGGATGAAACAGTCGAGATGGGTTCTAACGTGACCGCCACGGTTCGCGCGGTCTTCTGCGATGAGGGAGACGTGCCGATAAGCGGTGGCTTCAGCGGGCTGGGGTCCCAGACGCAGATCAAACAATCCTCTCGTGTATTTTACGTTGGGCGTCCTACGTGGTGGGTCACGGCGAACAAGCCGGTCGGTCCCGAGGACACATGGACGGCTCAGGCAGTCTGTGCAGACTTCGGGGAGATGCACAAGTAAGGAGTGACTACGTGAAACGTGGCAGGGCTGCCTCTCGTTTGCCAGGAGACCGCCCGACAAGGGTTTAGGGAGCCCTGCCAGGTGGGGTTCCTGAGAACCACCTACCGCTACCGGCCTTTGGGTTAACATACCCCCTTGGAACGAAGGAACGAGGGTGGATGGAAGAATCGAAAGAGAAGACTGTGGAGAGGGAGAGCCCCGAGGTTCGGAAGCACTATCCCCACTTCCTCATTGTACCGACGCGCTGGATGGACAACGACGTCTACGGGCACGTCAACAACGTCGTCTACTACTCGTACTTCGACACGGTGGTGAATGAGTACTTGATCTCCGCGGGCGTCCTCGACATCGAAACAAGCCCCGTCATCGGGCTCGTCGTCGAGACGCAGTGCCGGTTCTTCAAGCCTCTGACCTTCCCCGACACCGTCCACGCGGGCCTGCGTGTGGCGCGTCTGGGACGCAGCAGCGTGCGGTATGAGATCGGGTTGTTCAAGAACGACGATGCCTCCGCAGCCGCCCAGGGTCACTTCGTCCACGTCTACGTCGAGCGGGAATCTCGCAAGGCGACAACCCTGCCGCAAGAGATGCGCGCGGCGCTCGAAAAGATACTCGTCGGCGAGTAGCCGCTAGCTGTACGAGGCGGCCAGCGAGGCGACGCGGCCAGAGATCAGGGCCCCCATCTCCTCGAGCAGGGCTTCGTCTTCCTGTGTAAAGGCTCCGACGGTATCCGAGTCGATGTCGAACTCGCCGACTATCTTGCCTGAGTCCCGGATCAGGACTACGAGCTCGGACCGGGTGTGGATCGAACACGCCAGGTAGTTCTCGACCTGGCGCACGTCCTCGACGATCTGGTTGCGGTCATCCGCGACCGCGGTGCCGCACACACCTTCCCCTATCCCGATGAGCGAGTGATCCGCCGGCGCGGTACGAGGACCCAGAACCAGGGTGTCTCCCACGAGCAGATAGATGCCGCTCCAGTCCCACGACGGATGCGCGTCGTGAATCTTTTGCACGACCTCCGTCAAAACGTCGTTGTCGGGAGCATCAGAGGCTAGGAGCGCCTCCACCTCGGCTCTCAGGTCCTCGCGAAGCCCTGTTTTCTCACTCATCGATGGAGTCCTTCCGGTAGCGAAACGTACTCCACCAATCATAACGCTGTTCCGGAAAGAAGATTGTGGGGATTCTAACTAGCCGGAGAAGAACCCCGACGTGTCCCACACCAGGATGACGCCGTTGCTAGTCGGGTCCTGCGTCACGCCGACCAGCTTCCAGCTCTGGCGCGCTCCCTGGTTGATCGCAGCCTGCAAAGCCGCCTCTGTTGAGCCTCCCGCACTTGTGTCCAGCGATGCGTATTGCGCGTAGTAGCGCTCGGCCTCCGGACGGTCTGGAGCCTCCCTCTGTCCTTCCGTCATGCCCTCCTCCTTCATTCGCACCCGCCAGGGTGAACTTGTCCCACGCCACCATGATGCCACTTGGCAAAGCCCGGCGCACCCGCCGGAGGCCTGCCCATCGGCGACAGCAATATGACATCTCCCTACCCTGACGAAGGGGGATGGATCGGGAGGGATCGCCCTCGAAATGCACGAAAAAAGACGCCGTGCTAGACTGCCCGCACTTCCGACGAGGAAGGGGAAAAGGGAGTAATATCGCTGGATACAGCGGAAAACACGACGCATGTAATCTCGTTGACGGCGGCCTGGGGAAGGCCGGAGGAACGTGGACTTCGGGCGGGTTATACGGGCGCGGAGTCTGACTTAGGGAAAGGAGAGCGGGTTGCATAGAATCCAGCTTACTGTGGACGGCAAAACGCACGTGGCGGAGGTAGAGCCGAGGTTGCTGTTGCTCCACCACCTCAGGGAGAATCTGGGTATCGGGGGTGTGCATTCGGGGTGCAACACCACCAACTGCGGGGCATGCACGGTCCACCTCGACGGGGAGTCGGTGAAGTCGTGTACCGTCCTTGCGGTGCAGGCTGATGGGCATGAGATCACCACCGTCAGAGGCATCATGGACAACGGGCTCTGGCATCCCATGCAGCAGGCTTTCCACGAGGCGCACGGGCTCCAGTGCGGCTACTGCACTCCGGGAATGATCATGGCCTCCATCAGCCTCCTGAAGGAAAACCCTGACGCGACGGAACAGGAGATCAGGGAGGGCCTCGAAGGCAACCTCTGCCGCTGCACCGGCTACGAGAACATCGTCAAGGCCGTCCAGCTCGTCCAGCAGCACACGAACGGGCAAGCACAGCCCGCGTAGAGGAGGAAGGCAAGTGACCGAAGCACCGGAGAAATACGTCGGAGGCGGCGTACCGCGCAAGGAGGACCCTGCCCTCGTAACCGGGCGGGCCAACTGGACGGACAACATCAAGCTGCCGGGGATGATGCACGTGACCCTGGCGAGAAGTCCCTTCGCGCACGCCAAGATAACGTCCATCGACGTCTCGGCTGCCAGAGAACAACCCGGCGTCGTCGCCGTCTTCACCGGCGACGACCTCGCGGACGATTGGGACAGGAACCCCCAGGCCAACCCGGCCGCCGCCACAGGCTACAGCATGAGCCTGGCGGAGCGGTCGCAAGGCGCATCCTCTGCCACCGACACCACAGACGGGCAGCCCGACGAGGAGAAGACGCATACGTTCGTCTCCTGGATTCCGACGGACGATACGAAGATCCCCAATCACTGGCCCGTCGCCCGCGACGAGGTCAACTACGCCGGAGACATCGTCGCCGTCGTCGTGGCGACAGACCGCTACAAGGCGCAGGACGCCCTCGAGTTCATCGAGGTCGATTACGAGCCGATGGAGCCTGTGCTCGACGTCGAAGAGGCCGTGGCGGAAGGCTCCCCGCTCGTGCACGAAGACCTCGGCACCAACGAGAGCTTTACCTGGTCGCTCGATACGGGAGACATAGAAGACGCCTTCAACAGGGCCGACGTGGTCGTAAAAGAGCGTTACCTGCAGCAGCGTCTCATCCCGAACGCCATCGAGACGCGCGGCGTTGTTGCGAATCCAGATCCGATATCCGGCGGCTACACAGTTTACAGCTCGACCCAGATCCCGCACATCCTGAGGTACGTGCTCGCCGTGTATTGCGACATCCCCGAGCAGCAGTTGCGCGTGGTTGCTCCTGACGTCGGCGGGGGCTTCGGCTCCAAGCTCAACGTGTACGCCGAGGAGGCCATAGCCCTGGTATTGGCACGCAAGCTCGGCGTGCCTGTCAAGTGGATCGAGGACAGATCCGAGAACTACCTGGCGACGATCCACGGTCGAGGCCAGGTCCAGTACATCGAGCTGGCGGCCACCTCGGAGGGCAAGATCCTCGGTATGCGGGTGAACCTGCTGGCCGACATGGGGGCCTACCTGATGCTCGACGGGCCTGGTATCCCTATCCTCGGCGCTTTTGTCTACCCCGGCGTCTATACCTTCGGCGCCTACGACTTCAGCGTCACCGGCGTCTTCACCAACATGACCCCGACCGACGCTTACCGCGGCGCAGGGCGTCCCGAGGCGATCTACGCCATAGAGCGCATCATCGAGGCTCTTGCCCGCGAGGTCGGGCTCGACCCTGTGGAGGTCAGGCGGCGCAATTTCTACGAGCCCTTCGACGAGCCGACGGATACCCCTGCTGGCATCCAGTACGACTCGATGAATATACAACCGGCGTTAGACCGCGTCCTGGAACTTGCAGACTACGACGGATTGCGCGAGGAACAGCGTCGGCGGCGCGAGAACAATGACCCCGTCCAGCTCGGGATCGGTTTCTCGACCTACACCGAGATCTGCGGCCTCGCACCCTCGCAGGTGCTTGCGGGACTCCGCACCGGCGGCAGCGGCTGGGAGACGGCCAAGGTCCAGATGTTAGCCTCAGGCAAAGTCGAGGTCATCACGGGCACCTCGCCCCACGGCCAGGGCCACGTAACGAGCTGGTCGCAGATCGCCGCAGACGCCCTTGGCGTGGACGTGAACGACGTCGAGGTACTGCACGGCGACACCGCGCTGTCCCCGTACGGCCGCGATACCTACGGCTCAAGGAGCCTGCCCGTCGGCGGGGTTGCCGTACACCTGGCTGCCCAGGACGTCGTTGACAAGGCCAGGAAGATAGCGGCGCACATGCTCGAAGCAGCCGAGGGCGACATGGAGTTCGAGGGCGGCCGCTTCTCTGTGGCGGGATCTCCGGATCAGAGCGTCACCATACAGGAGGTCGCCGCGGCAGCCTACATGAACTACGACCTGCCCGAGGGTATGGAGCCTGTTCTGTCCGAAGAAGTATTCTGGGACCCGCCCAACTTCACTTTCCCGTTCGGGGCGCACATCTGTGTCACGGAGGTAGACACGGAGACAGGGTTCGTGAAGATAAGGGACTACTTCGGGGTGGACGACTGCGGGCCCGTCATCAACCCGACCATCGTAGACGGACAGCTCCACGGCGGTATAGCCCAGGGCGTGGCGCAGGCTCTCTACGAGGAGGCGGTCTACGACGAGGAGGGCAACCTCACGACGGGTTCGATGGTGGACTACCTGATCCCCGGCGCCCCCGAGCTTCCGAACTA
>DASSJP010000266.1:0-7020 GCA_035691165.1 Rubrobacter sp. | reverse complement strand
TACCTTAGAATAGAAGTGTTCATGGATGCATCTCCCGCTTCTGTGGACTTTGCTTCGGGGTGTTAGCGGTACCCCGGAGCCTTTTGAGGCTAGATCTGAAGATCGGGTTGAAGAGGTTATGTTGGTCGCATTGAGCTTGCTCCTTTCGGCAGCCCGGCCACCTCTGTGCGAGGTCCGTAGGCTTTGCGTCCCCGCCTCACAGCGAGGTTGCCCTTTCGTGGATAGCCTGTCTACATTACAAATGCACCAGAGAGTGCCGAAAAATACCTCATGGCAGAATACTTGGTGCAGCACCCTGACCTCCCGCCCTGAGAATCCGGTGCGGTCGGTAAAGATGGAATTCCGGACCTGTCCGTAAAGAGCCTCTCTCCGCAACGATGGATCGGGCTCCGAGGCATGTGCATGCGCCCAGGGGCCTTTCTGCCCTTTTCCTTCGCGGGGTCCAGGCTTGTGCAGATCATCCTGCCTTTGGACGGGTAAGATGGCCGGGTAGGCTAACCCCGGTTTGGAAGGAGGGCAGGTAGCAGTGCTGCGCCTTCACGCGGGGTTCTTTTCCCACGTGACGCTTGCAGCATACGGTGCAGGTTGTCCCACCGACATTAGGTGGGTGTCACAATCTCGGCGTGACCTATTGTCCAAATGGCCCGGGAGTCGTATTGCTGTAGTGCCGAAACGCTTCATATAGATCGCCTTCCGAGAAGGCCTCCACTGAAACCATCCGGAACGCCCGGGCGGCGCTCGCGGCGCAATCCTGCGGGCTGTCAATGTGGGGTTTGGTCTATTTCGCCCTTCATATACCAGCTACATTCGCGGTCGGAATGTTGCTCGCACTCCTTTTCACATGATCTACCCAGGCACTCCAGCGAATAAGGGCAAGAAAGAGAAGGGCCGAGATCTGCCTGTCCTGGCCCTTCCCTCTGTTGCCAGGGTGCCTAGTAATGGGTCGTCACACAGTGACGTCGGGCCTGATGTTCTGGTTGAGGCGGAAGAGGTTTTCGGGGTCATAGCGACGCTTCAACGCCTTGAGCCTGTCGTACTTCCTGGCCCCGTAGGCCTGGCGGATCCGCTCCTCACCCTCATCCATCAGGAAGTTTATGTAGACGCCCGTGTGGTAGGGCTCGAGGGCCGACCAGAAATTCCTAACCCACTCCCGCTCTTCGTCGAAGCCCTCCTCCGTCTCGGTAGCGGCTGTGATGTTGAACGTATGCCCGGCGCCGCGCCCGCCGAAGGCCGTCTCGTCCTCCCCCACACGCGCGACCGCCCCTCCACGCTGCCAGATCGGGAAGGCCGTCAGCGGAGATTTGATTCTCAGTGAGTGATCGACCGTGATGTCTATGACCTCGTCTGTGAGCTGCGCGACGTCGCAGGCGCGCATGTAGTACCACCATCCGTGCTGGAACGAAAGATCGAACATCGCCTGGTGGGCGAGGTAGGGTTTGGGCACGCACAAGTCGAGC
Source organism: Rubrobacter sp. (assembly GCA_035691165.1). Taxonomy (GTDB): domain Bacteria; phylum Actinomycetota; class Rubrobacteria; order Rubrobacterales; family Rubrobacteraceae; genus Rubrobacter_D. Next base: position 5,563 of record DASSJP010000266.1, on the reverse strand, counting down.
ACCGGCGAGCCTAACTCCTTGAGCGGCTTCACGACCTGCTCCCCCTCCTCGATCGGCCCTGCGTAGCAACAAACGACGGCCACGACCAGTTTGCCGTGCAGCTCCCGGGGCACGAAGGGAAGCGGTGGCGCCTTCCTGTGGATTATGATCGTCATGAGCTCATCCGGTGCCTCCGCTATCCACTCGCGGTAGAAACGCAGGACGTTCGGTGACTCCTCCATAGGCCAGAAGATAGGTCCGGCGAGCACGGTCGGACCAACCGGGTTGAGACGAAACTCGAAGTCGGTGACGATGCCGAAGTTGCCTCCTCCTCCCCGCACCCCCCAGAAGAGGTCGGGGTTCTCCGTCTCGCTCGCCTTGACGAGTTCGCCCTCGGCGGTGACCAGATCTACAGAGAGGAGCTGGTCAATGGCAAGCCCGTACTTGCGATGTAGCCAGTTGATCCCGCCGCCTAGAGTGAGTCCAGAGAGCCCGGTGTGCGTAACGATCCCAGACGGGACCGCCAGCCCGAACGCCTGTGTCTCCCGATCGAGCTCTCCGAGGAGTAATCCAGCTTGGGCCCTCACCGTGCGCTCTTGCGGATCGACGCGGATGCCCTTCATCAGCGAGAGGTCGATGACGAGGCCGCCGTCACATACCGAGAGGCCAGGAAAGCTGTGCCCCCCACCACGCACGGCCACCAGAAGACCATTGTCCTTCGCGAACTTCACGGCCGCGATGACATCGGCCACGCCGGCGCACCGTGCGATGAGGGCCGGGAAACGAGAAATCGACCCGTTCCACACCTTGCGAGCATCCTCGTAGCCAGGGTCTTGAGGGCTCAGTAGCTCGCCCCTGAATCCGTCCTGCAACCCCGCGATGTCCAGCGCTCCCATAGGGGAAAATTCCATAGCGTCCGCCATTGATTTCACTCTACCTTTCTCCCGCTTCAGCCGAAGCAAGGGTCGACGCTCCCTACCACAAGCATAGTGCACCCGAACGCGGCCCCGCGCATCACGCAAAGGGGTGATCTTCGGAGTCTTCGTGGCAAGCCGCCAAGAGCCTACATTCGAACTTCTATGAGAAGGCACATCTCGTCAAGGCTGACGTGGCGACCACTCTGTGACTAACGCAACTGCTCTGCCATCCACACTCTCAGGGAGCCCACACTGTTTGGCAGGTCGGTGCATCATGAGATCCGTCTTTTCGGCTACTGAAGGCGCTGCAATCTTCGGATCGTTCTCTCCTCCTTGAGGGTGGATTGCGACCGAGGAGCGCAGGGGCGGCCCACGCCAGAGGATCAGAACGCAGTGTAGACACTAACCAAAAGCAGCGACGCCGGCCTCTGCCACCTCGTGGTCCTCATCCACCGTGCCTCCGCTCACTCCTATCGCGCCGACCACCTCGCCATCACGCATCAGCGGGATGCCGCCGGCGAAGATGACGATCCGGCCGCCGTTCGTGGTGTTGATGCCGAAAAGGGGCTGGCCAGGCTGGGCCATCTCGCCGATCCTTCTTGTGGTGAGACCTCTTCCTGCCGAGGTGAAGGCCTTGTCTATGGCGATGTCGATGCTCGCCACCCAGGCCCCATCCATCCTGTGGAAGGCCACAAGGTTCCTCCCGGCGTCCATCACGGCTATGTTCATAGGCAGGCCCATCTGTTGTGCCTTGTGCTCAGCGGCAGAGATGATTCTTTGAGCCTCGTCGAGCGTGATCACCTTGTTGTTACCTCCCCACTTGCGGACACGCCATCAACCACTGCCTGTAAATCCCACCGATCTATCATAGACCATCATGCTGTTTCTCTGGTAACGCCAGGAATCACGACGTCCTGTTTGTGGCGAACGCGGTCGTGCCCCGACCCGGTCCGCGACCGGGAGAGCTCGTCGAAGGACTGCTCCAAATCTCCCTGCGTGTATGCTGCGAACATCTTGCCGGGCTCGCTCCCGACTAGGCGCTCGACGCTCCGAGGAACCCAATCGAGTTTCCTGTTTTCTCGCCGGCCGCTTTCAGCTTTACGGCGTCCGTCCCCGGTATCGTTCGGCCCTCGCCCAGCAAGCGGCAAGGCTCGCACACTCGGGCGTCGCCGGATAGCGGTTTTGCACACCGCGCGTTTCTCTATAGAATGCACACTCGTTCACCGGAGAAGGGAGCGTCAAGACATGCTGCAGAACGTACCCCGCCGGTTGGAGCGGCTTCCCGAGCTTGCGCACAACCTCTTTTGGACCTGGCAGGTCGACGCGCGAGAACTGTTCGAGCGCTTGGATCCGGAACTGTGGGAGGTCACGGAACACAATCCAGTCCGGCTCCTGAAGGAGACTACCAACCTGGAAGCCGCCGTAGAGGATGCGAGTTTTGTGGAGGCCTACAACCGTACTTTGGGAGACCTGGACAGCTACCTCGGTCGGCGGGACACCTGGATGAACCGCGCCTACCCGGACTTTCCGGGGCCGGTAGCGTACTTTTCGGCGGAGTTCGGGCTGCACGAGTCGCTCCCTGTCTACTCCGGTGGATTGGGCATCCTCGCCGGCGACCACCTCAAGAGCGCCTCGGATCTGGGCGTCCCCCTCGTCGGGGTCGGCATCCTCTATGCCCAGGGCTTCTTCCGCCAGCGCCTCGACGCCGAGGGGCGTCAGCAAGAGGTCTACGAGCCCCTGGAGCCGGAGAACCGGCCTGTCGCGCCCGCCCTCGATGTAGACGGTCGCGAGGTGTTGGTGAGCGTCGAGCTGCCCGGACGCGAACTCCTCCTGAAGGTCTGGAAGGCCGAGGTCGGACGCGTCTCGTTGCTCTTGCTCGACGCGGACATACCTGAGAATGCCGCCGAAGACCGCGCGCTCACCGCACGTCTCTACGGCGGCGACTTACGCACCCGTATCGCCCAGGAGCTTGTCCTGGGTGTCGGTGGCGTCCGGGCGCTGCGCGGCGTCGGTATCCACCCGGCCGTTTACCACATGAACGAAGGTCACGCCGCCTTCTCCGGCCTCGAGAGGATGCGCGAGTTCGTCTCTGCGGGATGTTCCTTCGAAGTGGCCCGGGAGGAGGTCACCCGGCGTACGATCTTTACTACCCACACCCCTGTCCCAGCCGGCCACGATGCCTTCCCACCCGACCTCTTCCGCGAATATACCGTCGGGTGGCCTGACGCTCTAGGGACCGAGCACGAGGAGCTTTGGAGCCTCGGCCATCACGAGGAGAATTGGGGGCCGGCCTTCAACATGACCGTCTTCGCGATGAACCTTTCGGCGGCGCGCAACGCTGTCTCCAAACTGCACCGGGACGTTTCTCTCGAAATGTGGGGCTATCTCTTCCCGGGTGAGGAGAAGCCCATAACCCACGTCACCAACGGCATCCACACCTGGAGCTGGCTTGCCCCCGAGAAAGGGGTCCTCCTCGACCGCCACGGCGGCGGACGGGCCTGGCGAGAGGAGATCGAACGACCGGCGACCTGGTCGTTCGTGGATGAGATCTCACCGGGCGAGTTCTGGGAGACCCATAGATCCGTAAAACGCGGGATGGTTGAGTTCGTTAATGGCCGCCTCCGCGAACAAGAAGGGAGCGTGACACTAGACCCCGACGCGCTCATCATAGGCTTCGCCCGCCGCTTCGCCACCTACAAGCGCGCGACCCTCCTCCTTACCGACCCGGAGCGGCTGCGCAGGATCGCGAACGACCCCGACCGCCCGGTTTGGTTCATATTCGCCGGCAAGGCCCACCCGGCCGACGAACCGGCCAAGGAGTTCATCAGGGAACTGTACAGGAGATCCGCCAAAGACTCCGCCGGGCACATCGTGATCCTCGAGGACTATGACATGGACGTTGCACGCCGTCTCGTGCAAGGCGTGGACGTCTGGCTCAACAACCCCCGCCGACCCCTTGAGGCGAGCGGCACCTCCGGGCAGAAGGCTTCCCTCAACGGCGCCCCGAACTTCAGTGTGCTCGACGGCTGGTGGCCCGAGGCCTACAACGGCCGCAACGGCTGGACCATCGGCGAAGAGAAAGAGTATGCCTCCCTCGAAGAGCAGGACACCGAAGACGCCGAGTCTCTATACGCAACACTCGAAAACTCCATCGTTCCCCTCTACTACGACCGCGGCGCCTCGGGCGTACCGGAAGGATGGGTCGCGACGATGAAGGAGGCCGTGAAGACCATCGCCCCTGCCTTCAGCACGCAGCGTATGGTTCAAGACTACGTGCGCGAGCTCTATGTTCCGCACGCCATTCGACCGGAATCTCGTCGCTAGGCGGCACGGAGTCGGCAATACTTGACCGGCGGGGAACGCTTGCCAGCATGGATTTGCGGTTGGTCTGGGAACGGGCGAACCACGACGCTTACGATCAGTCATTCTGTCCAGTGTTCTCTTCCAAGGAGCTCTCGGCGGTCGACAGCGCCGCGGCCGAAGGTTCGCTGCCGTTCTAGAGGGGATCGAGCGCTTACAGTGTGCCAATGTCCAACGGGCAAATCACGTGTGGATTAGGACAGAATATAGCCCAGTAATCTCAGCTCAGGAAGGACGTCAACAAGGATGGCGTCTGGTTGATTCAGCAAGGTTGTAGTAGGGTTCCAGTATAGGGCGGGGTAAGTTCCATATGAGCAATCACGGTCAGATATCGAGCGTTGGGTGGACGCCGGGGCTCGGAGGAATGAGGGCTTCTCCAGGTTGCGGTTCGTGGGCGGCTCGGTCTGGTATATCCTGATGCGTAGCAGGGAAGGCGAGGGGCAAGGAGGGCAGATACACGGCGAGCTCCACATGCCCCCGGAAGCGCAGGCGGCCTTCGAGAGGGCCGTTGCAGTAGCGCGCCCGAAGCTCGCCTCCCTCCCCGAGCGAGACCTTACAGCCTTCATGCTCCGCCTGAAGCGCTACTGGCAGGATCTCTTCGATGGCCTGGTGCTACCCTACTCCGGTCGCGAGGATTTCGGGGCCTTCCTCGAATCCCTCACGCGGCTGCTCGCCACCTCTTACGCCGCGCGGCCCGAGGAGCTCAAGATCCTCGACCTCGAACGCAACCTCACCCCGGACTGGTTCCAGAACGAGAAACAGATAGGGTACGTCTTCTATACGGATAGGTTCGCCGGGAACCTGAAAGGGGTAGCCGAACGCCTGGACTACCTGGAGGAGTTCGGCGTCAATTACGTGCACCTCATGCCGTTGCTGGCGAGCCGTTCCGCCCCGAACGACGGCGGCTACGCGGTCGCCGACTACCATGCGGTCGAGCCTTCCTTAGGGACGATGGAGGATCTGGCGAGCCTGTGCTCCCTGTTCCGGGAACGCGGCATGAGCGCCTGCGTGGACCTCGTCCTCAACCACTGCGCCCGCGAGCACGAATGGGCGCAAAGGGCTCGCGCAGGCGAGAAGGAGTACGAGGAGATATTCCACGTCTTCCCCAACAGGGTCCTGCCCGACGAGTACGAGCGCACGCTACCCGAGGTCTTCCCGGACACGGCTCCAGGCAACTTTTCATACGTGGAGGAGACCGGCAAGTGGGTGTGGACGACCTTCAACGATTACCAGTGGGATCTCAACTGGTCCAACCCGCGGGTCTTCCTGGAGATGGCGGAAGTGTTGCTGGCCCTGGCGAACAGGGG
>DASSJP010000265.1:0-5737 GCA_035691165.1 Rubrobacter sp. | reverse complement strand
CACGATCCATGTCTCCAACACGAGTGCGACCGCGAGCAGCGCCAAGGAGTTCACGAACGCGAACCCGGGTGGCTGCTCTCCAACCATCCTGTTCCTCTCGCCATGTAGCGGCTCAGGTGGAGGAGTGGTGACCATCTTTGGGACGAACCTGCTCAAGAGCTCCGGCACGGCCACGAGCACCTCGGTTGGGGGCGATGTGCGATTCGCGCCGTATACGGACACGGCGACGCATACCGAGACACCCGAGACCCCGACGCAACTCAGCGTGGTCGTACCAACGAACGTCGCAGACGGACCGATCCGGGTAAGTACGTTCAACGACGTCATTGGAGAGGGAGCCGTTCTCGATGCCTTCTTCGAAGTGCCGCCACCGGATGTCCTTTGCGCCGTTCATCTTCTTTCGAGGAGCGTGACCCTGCGCATCAAGTCCCTGGTCGCTCGAGGGCTGGTCAGATCAGCCGACGCCTTCACGCCCTGCGTGGCCAGGGTTCCGGTCAACATCCAGCGCCGCGTCATCGGGGAATGGAAGACCGTGAGGACGACCAGCACCGACTCCGCCGGTTCCTACAAGAAGCGGATCCCCGACAAGCCTGGCAGGTACCGGGCCCAGGCCCCAAGGATTCGCGTGGAAGGGTTCGTCACTTGCCTTCAGGCGATCTCACCAGTTCGGACCAAAGGCTGATTGGCCACGAAGCCGAGCGGATCGGCGAGTTCTGGTCCTACCTCCAAGCCGCACATTCGCCGACTGCTGATCGACTGCGAGGAGGATCGGACGCCGCGAGCGATGCCCGTGGGGGATGCTCCGCGAGGTCGACCGCTAGGAGCTGATCTCCGACCTCGAGGACAAGGGCAGCGGTAGTCCGCGCCGTACTTCGAATCGGCGAGATGAGACCACAAGCTGCCGCGTGTATTCGTGGCCGGGCGGCCCAGAACTAGTGTGACAAGAGTTTGGCCGAACCTGCGTCGGGTAGGGGGGAACGAGCACCAGGGCGTACAGTGCCTAGCCCCAGAAGAATGTCAGACACTCAGGGTGTAGCGCGGTGGATTCTTCCCGATCGAGATCCGTCAGATCGTGGGTCGCCCAGCTTGGACGGCGATACAGCGTTGCAGCGCAACGCGCAGCTCATGATGTGCTCACCTGGCGGTCTTGGCATCACTCTCGAGATCTGGTGCTCCCCCTGATAGCCGCAGCCATCGGCGGCCTGCTCGTGGTCGGGTTCCTAGAGGCGACGGATGTTGAGATCAGTCCGGCCCCGACCCTCGGAGGCGCCTTCACGGTGGAGATAGGCGACGACGGTATGCCCTACATCGCGATCGATCCGCAGGGCCTGGGACAGAACGAGGCCGAGCCAATGACTGCAAGCGGAAATGGCAGGGGCGGTAAGAGCGGCTCCTCGTCCGCCCTACTGTTTTCCCCCATCAGCAGTGACCTTTTCGGCGGAGACGATCGCCCCCCGGGGACCGAACCTCAGCCATCACCAGACCCGCAACCGACACCGGTCCCTTCGCCGTCGCCGTCTCCCTCGCCCGGTCCGAATCCTTCGCCCACGACGAGTCCCTCGCCATCCCCGGAGCCTTCGCCCTCACCGGAGCCTTCGCCCTCACCGGCGCCGTCGCCCTCACCGAAGCCCACGAGGCCCCCGAAGCCTTCGCCAACTCCGCAGCCTTCGCCATCCCCCGAGCCTTCGCCTTCTCCGGAGCCTTGAGCCTTCGCCGCCGTAACGCGCCGTAATGAGACCTCCGGCTTCAGGCGAGGGACCCAAGCGCCGATTACCATCCGAGCGACGTGAGCGAACCATTCTCGGTAGCAGTCCGGGCCAGCATCACAGGTCACGGGAAGGTGAGCGAGACCCAAATGAGGACAAGGGGATTTCGGATCGCGCACCTCGTGGTTGTGTCCGTCGTGCTAGCGGGGATCGTCGCACAGCCGTTCTTGATCGGACTGTTCCTGTTCGGCGCCGTGCACAACGCGGACGTGCACACGATCGTGGGCTACACCCTATTCGAGTTTGGTGCCCCGCTGCTGCTTATCGCAGCGCTGCTGGCTCGCCTCCCGAGGCGCGAGATGTTGCTTACGTTGCTGCTGATCATCGATATCTTCGTCCAAATCGTGCTCGTCAATCTCAGAGACAGCGCCCCGGTTCTCGCCGCACTCCATCCTCTCAACGCCTTTGCACTGCTCCTGGTCGCGGTCATGCTCGTCCGGGCAGACCGGGCACTCCTACGAGGGGGGGATGCGGAGGCTGTCCCCGCACCGGCGTCAGAGATGTAAGCCGTTGGAGCCAACCGGGGTGAGGGAACCCGGGGATCACGTCAGCGTGCACCCGGCTCCCCGCGCCAAGCTGCTCCACGTCCTGATGCTCCCCGACTTCGAGCGGGCCGACCGGATCGGAGAGTTCTGGGGCTACCCGGAGAGCCGCAACTTCGCCGGACTCCTGATTGACTGCAAGGAGGATCGAGTACTCCGGGCGGTGCTGGTCGGGATGCTGCGGGAGGCTGACCGCTAGACGCTGGAAACGGGGGCGATGTCGCATTCCGTCGAAAGCGACATCTGTGCTTCCGGTTTGTTCTTGATGCCCTGGGTGTCCTGGCCCATGCTGGCGCGACGATGGCGACGGTAAGGCCAAGACTGTGCCACTCGACCAAGAGCCGGGTACGAGCGGAGCTGGCAGGCATCGCCCTGATCGTCGTTGCGATGATTCTTTCCGCATGCGGGTCTTACTACCAAACAGATCCACCGGAGGGCTTTGGTTTCACGCGAGTGAGAAACAGGGCGGACGCCATCGCAGGCTGCTACCTGAGTGCCGTTCTCCCGGACCCAGTTCAGGCGGTTGATCGACTCGTCGAGTACTACCACTCACATGTGTTCGGCGGGGGGCCGAGCCACCCCGTCTACACGACAGGTAAGTGCCGCTTGAGCGTGCGACCTGCAGGAAAGCGCCCGAACGCGTATGGATGGGTGGGAAGCAACGATCCGCCGGTCGGTTCCCCGACAGATATCGCTCTGTGGGTCACACCGCTTCATCCGCAGGGCCCAGCGAGGATACACCTCGTCATACTCCCCGAAGGCAACGAGAATCTTCTGTGATGCAAAGAGCCCCCCGAGCCCGTGAGGGACGGGTGGTCCACTTCCGGGCCTAGGGGCTCCTTTCGGGCTAGCCAGACGGTTTGAACGACGCGTATGCTCGCCTCAGCGCCTCCGGCTTGGCGGTACCGCCCAAGCAGAGGGTGTCCGCGTACAGTGGCACGCCAGTCGTCGCCTGTCCGTCCGGACCCGTGATTGCCACCGGAGGAGCAACCGCGTTCGGCACGACACAGGTGAAGAAGAAGTCCTCGAAGCGAAGGAGTTGCCCCTGCACCCGGTCGATCTGCCTCTCCAACCGGTTCACCCGGCGATCCAGCGCCTTGAACGGGTCGGTCGCCGACGCACTGGTCGCTAGGCCGACCCCGAGGACGCCCACGCATAGCGCGACCGTCAGAACTGTTCGCTTCATTCCCATCCCTCCTTTCGGTTGTTGTCCACCGCAACTGATCCGTTCGCGATCGTGCCGTTTGGCCGAGGGCGTGAACAGACGGAGAAGGACCCAGGTATCCCCGAGAAGACCCTTACGTTCCGCCTAGGTACTTGTGGTTGCAATATCGCCGGCGTCGGCCGCGTCCTCCAGCATCTGGGCCAGTGCCCAGGCGAGCTCGCCGTTTCACCCGGACGCTGGGCACACGCTGAGCCCGCCGCACGGCGAACCTGCGGTCTAGCCGAGGAATCGAGCCGCTCTTGGGGCGACTGAACCGGTGCGGATGAGCTGCCGATGCCATCGTCTACTACTTCTATCCAGAGCAGATCTGCGGGCCGAGGACGTGTCAGCCCTCGGTGGGATTCGTCTCATCCACCGACAGTGGCACGACTTGGGACGTTCAGCAGCTCGCCGGACCGTTCAAGAACACGTGGTTCCCGCTGACCACTTCCGGCTACATGGTTGGCGAGTACATCGGGATCTCATTCGTGAACGGGAAGGCCGTTCCCACCTTCCCCGTCGCGACCGAGGGGACCTGCGAGCTGGGAGAGGTCACGTCGTGCAACGAGTGGATCGCCTCAGCGACGATTCCCTTGTCGCTCGGAACATAGCCTTGCCCTCGAACCATGGCTGTACGCCTCGTGGTTGATCGCCAAATGCATGGCGCGAGCCGGGGCAGTCCATCCCGCCGCCGCACAGGGAGCCCGCGCCGCACGGCGAGCCGGCGGTCTAGTCGAGAGGAGTTGCCCACTTCCCCTTGTGCTTGGGGATGGTCAATATGTTAAGGCGTCAACTGCCGGACTGTTCATGGAGGGGAACATGAATGTGCGCCTGGAATCGATACCTCGGCTTCTCTTTCGCGGTCGACAACGCGAACGATACGACGGGTGTATTTCGAACCGGGCGAGGTGCCGTGGCTCGGACTCGATGCCATTGTGAAGCTGTCTGGTGTCTAGCTCCGGCGACAGCGCAACGAGGATGCCGAACGTCAACAAGTTGATCCGTGAAGCGGCAGCCGCATGCCGGGCCTCCCCCTATCTCGAGATCCCGGGGGATCGCCAAGCCGAGGCCGAGGAACTCCTGGAGTGCGCGGTTGGGCGACCAATCGTGAGCGATGAGCTTGTGGAGGGTGCGGTGCTCGCGAGGTTCCGCCGTCTGATGGCCCGGAGGGTGGCCGGGGAGCCGCTCGAGTACCTAACCGGGCATGCGACGGTTCGAGATATGAAATTGCAGGTCGGGCGAGGCGCGTTCATCCCCCGGGAGTCCAGCGGCTTCCTGGCGGACGTGGCGATCGAACGTGCAAACGAACGGCCGACGCCGATCGTGGTCGATGTCTGCACGGGCGTAGGGCCGGTGGCGCTGCTGTGTGCCGCGGGATCGCCGAACGCCACCGTGTACGGACTGGACATCTCGGCGACAGCTCTCGCGTTCGCCCGGCGGAACGCTCGCTCCCTAGGCATGTCCAACGTCCGGTTCCTTCGGGGCGATGTATTCGATCCCCTCCCCAACAAGGTGCGGGGACGGGTCGACGTCGTGTCGGCCCATCCACCGTATGTGGCCCGCTGGGAGATGCGTCACGTACGCCACGAGTTGCGGGCCGAACCGAATGAGGCGATCACGGACTCCTCGAAGACGGGGCTGGCACTGGCAGGTCGGATCGTGCGCGAGTCGCCGGCATGGCTGGTCCCGGGCGGGTGGCTGTTGGTGGAGGTTGTGGACTTCCGTGCCCGAGAGGTCGCGGCGATGTTCCGGAGGGCTGGATTCCGTGGCGTGCGGCACCTGCGCGCCGATGGGGACGTCGACCGGGTCATCGCCGGGCGGATGCTCGACGTGTCTAACCGCGGCGAGCGAGCGTAGCCCGGCGGCGGACGACGAGCACGACATTTAACCGAGGAACCGGCCCGGCTCGGCCGAGGTGCCGACCCACCTGAGCGACCGCAGGACCTTCGCCGAACTCCTGATCGACTGCGAGGAGGACCGGACGCTCCAAGCGGTGCTCGTCGGGATGCTGCGGGAGGCTGCAAAGAAGCCTGGCGCTGAGGAAGCCCATCGGTTCTCTGCACGCCGAGGTGGGAATAACCAAAGTCTCGAAACAAGGAAGGCGCCCGCCCTCGGACCCCCCCAGGTGGGCGCCTTCAGTTTGTAGGCCAAGGAGGCGCCGATGGGCATCGAACTGCAACTCACCACGGGCAATGAGGAATGGACGTTCAACATGACCGAGTCGG
>DASSJP010000264.1:0-3699 GCA_035691165.1 Rubrobacter sp. | reverse complement strand
GGCTACCTCGAGTTGCCACAGATACACGAGCTTTTCGTCGACATCGTAATCTTCATCCTGCTCGCCTTGCTAGTGTTCGCGATCTTCTTCCTGGTCATCCGCCACGCCGTGCGCAGAACCCTGAACGCTATTAGCCCGGGGCAGAGACCGCGCTACTCGCCTGCCGAGGCCTCCCAGAACAAGATCAGGGAGATCCTGCAGGGAGAACTGAAACCGCCTATGAACCCCTCCCTCGACCCAACGACCGTGGATGTCTTCGTCTCGGGCCACACGCACCTGCCTTCGCTCTCCGAGCTTGAGAGGCGGGACGGCAGGCGCTGCGCGCTGGTCAACTCGGGGTGCTGGTTGCGCCAGCTACAGCCGGTCTCACCACACCTGAAGGGTCCTCCGGTCTTCGTCTCGAAGTTCGTGTTGACCCACGTGCGGGTCTTCGTGGATGACGACGATCTCCGCGTACAACTGTGGGAACGGCCCAAGCCAGCCGGCCAGAGTTTGACCAGGATCGAACGCCTCCTGTCCTCGGGACGACGCCCGCGCCAGCCCGCTCCGGACTCTGAGCCCCGCGTGCAGGCGTCAACCACCGTGTAATGTATTCTCTTCTTCATTGGTAAAGTGGGACGGCTCTGAAACTGCGTCGGATTATGGGAGGGGCTTTCTTGAAGGGGACGACGCTACGCGCACCGGTGATGATGGTGGTGATCGCCGTCGTACTCTCCCTGTTTCCGCTACTGATCTCTTGCTCCTCCGAGGGATCGAAAGGTGGTGAAAACCAGCGATCCGGCGAGAGCCACCGGACCGGCGCGACGCGCACGGAACAGACCGGCAGCACCCGGACTGGAGATGCTGGCGGGCCTTCGGGTACCGACCGTTCCGAACCGGAGGCTGCCCTCGTCCCTATCGCCCACCTCAGCTCGACCCTGGGGAACGTGAGCACGCAAGAGCTCTCGAAGGCACGGGGATTGGCCGTCGCGCGAGGGTTCCGCGATGAGGCTGGTCAGATTACGGGTCGTTCGGAGTTCGAGAGTTTCGACTCGGCCGAGGCTGTAGTGGACTACGTGAGCAGGACCCCGGAGGCGCTCGGGCTCGTACCCTGGGACGAGGTCGGTCCCAGAGTCAAGGTGCTATCGGTAGATGGCAATGCGCTCCTTGACCCTGATAAGGTCGGCCCCGAGGGTTATCCCTTGAAGCCGGAAGGCGCGACGGTCCCTGACCCCCGGAAGCTGCGGCGCGTGGTCGTGGCCGGCGACGTTGTGCTCGACCGCGGACAGAACTACATGGTCATCCAGCAGGGCATGGGCGTGGACTTCCCGCTCGACGGGGGCTACGCGGCCATAACGAGCCGCGTACCCGAACCGAGTAACTATTCTGAGACGGGGATCGTCCACCAGTTCACGGCCCGGCGCACAGGGGGAGCCGGCGCGGTCAGAGAGTATCTGCACGGCGCAGACCTCACGTTCGCCAACTTCGAGAACCCTGTCATAAGAAACGCCGTCTGGCACCCTGATGCGACGACCTTCACGGGCGATCTACGTTTGATGCCGGTCCTGGATCAAGCCGGCATAGACGGCGTCACTTTAGGCAACAACCACATCCTCGACGCGGGGACCACAGGTCTCGATGAGACTATGCGACACCTGAACGACGCCGGAATCGCCCACGCAGGGGCGGGCATGGACCTGGCGGAAGCCCGTGAGCCTATGGTCTTCGATGTCGGAGAGACGAAGGTTGGCGTCCTCTCATACATGGGCGTGCCATCCTATGACTGGGCCTGGGCCACAGAGACGGCCCCTGGCACGGCTCCGCTCCTTCAGGACGTTATGCAGGAAGACATAGGACGGCTAAGACAAGATGTGGACCTCGTCGTCGTCATGCCGCACTGGGGCAAGGAGTACATGGCGACCCCCGAGCCTGGACAGGTGGATCTCGCGCACGCCGCGATAGACGCAGGGGCCGACATGGTGATCGGTGGCCATGCCCACTGGCCCAAAGGGATCGAGATGTACGAGGGAAAGCCGATCTTCTACGGCGTTGGCAACTTCCTACTCGACCAGTCCTGGTCGGAGGAGACCTCGACCGGCATCTTCGCGGACATCACCCTGTACGGCGATCAGGTGATCCAGGTCCGCCCTGTACCGTTCGTGATCCTGGACTACGCCCAGCCCAACTTCCTCTTGCCCGGCGCCGGCGGGAACAGGGCGTTGCGCAAGGTGTTCTCGGCGTCACTCGGCCCCGAGTTCGAGGCGTACGGGACTTCCGGCAGGTGAGACAACTTCGGTAATTCCGACCGAACGTATGTCCCCGCGCCCTATCCGCGGGCATCAGGGTCTGTCTTCACGAACCCTCAGCAGCCGAAGCTCGGATCGTCCAAGATGTCGCCGCTGTCTTTCGTCACGGTGTCATTGCCAGGACCGGTGCATACTATGTCGTTGTTGTCTCCGTCCTCTACGTCGATGGTGTCATCGCCTGGGCCGCCGAAGACATCGTCGAGGTCTCCTGTGCCCTCACCGTCGAGGAGATCGTCGTTATCTCCACCGCCGTAGAGATCGTCCCCGCGCGGGCCTCCATCGAGAGCGTCGTTCCCCGGACCCCCTTTGAGGGTGTCGTTACCCTCATTGCTGAATACAACGATATCGCCAACCAGGTGATCGTTGCCCTTGCGGCCAATCAGGGTGTCGTCGTCGTTCGCACCCGAGAGATAGTTGTCGGCACTATTGCCCTTGATTATATCTTTGTCTGGTCCGGCCTGGACCCACTCGATGACGACGTCCGTGGCGATGTTGATCGTGTTCGCCCCCGAAGTTACCTCGTCGCTGGTCAAACTCGGCCTCAGATCTACCGCAAGGGCGACCGGGGGTATCTGGAAGATCAGCCAGTCCTCTGCTCCTGAGCGGTCGGCGGAGATGGTGTCCGCTCCCCAGTTGGCGTCGTAGATGTTGTACTGGTCGTTGCCCCTTCCTCCGTTGAGGTCGTCGTTGCCGGGTCCGCCACGCAGGTCGTCAGAACTCCTGCCTCCGCGCAGGATGTCGTTGCCCCCATAGGCGTAGATGTCGTCGTCGCTGCTCGTGCCGATCATCTCGTCGTCACCGGTGGTGCCTTCGCATGTCATCCCCTCCTGACAAGTTATCAGGTTCGCCGCCAGGGCCACTCCACCGGCCAGTAGCACCCCTACCCACATCGTTGTCAGTAAGAGAACCGCTCGCCTTCCCATGCTCTTCTCCTCACACACAAGTATGTAATACGAGTATCATAACAACGGAGAAGAGGCTGGCGCATCCCTCAATTGAGCCATTCTTGGTCCGTTTTCGTTGTACGAGAGAGGACGAAGCCTCGCACGGCCCTCTCGCTACGCGGTCGTCCCTGTTTGATAGACAGCAATCAATAATGGTAACGCTATAATGTTCCCGGGTGAAAGAGGCACTTTGGGAATATGGAGGAGAGCGGCTCATCAAGATAAGCTCCGGAAGAGCGGCGTATGGGTAAGAGGCGGCTCACCATCTGCCAGATCTCGGACATCCATTGCGGCAATGCGCGATTCATACCGGAGCTTCTGGATAGGACGATCATCGAAGTCAACCGGATGAACCCGACTGTGGTCGTGGTCTCAGGTGACCTTACCGATGCGGGATACAGGGAGGAGTTCGAGCAGGCCGCCGCGTACATCGACCGCATTGAGTGCGAGTGCGTCATGGTCATACCCGG
>DASSJP010000263.1:0-3003 GCA_035691165.1 Rubrobacter sp. | reverse complement strand
TATATATCTGGGGTTCTTGGGGTCGGGTTCGATCTTCTCGCGGATATGCTGGATGTGCACGACTGTGGAATGGGCCTCGCCAAAATAAGCTCCGTCCCAAAGCTGCTCCATGATCTGGAGGTGGCTGAAGACCTGTCCCGGGTGGGCCGCGAGAAAGCTGAGGATCTCGAACTCCGTGGCGGTAAGGTAAACACTCTTCTCGCCCACCAATACTTTCCGGCGCAAGAGGTCGATGACCAGTCCAGAGAATTCCAGCCGCTGATCCGAGTCACTGGCGTCCATGCGCCTCCGGCGCAGGTGGGCCCGGACACGGCTCACCAGCTCCGCGGGGCTGACCGGCTTGGTGACGTAGTCGTCGGCGCCCACCTCGAGCCCAACGACGATATCTCTCTCGTCGTCGCGCGCCGTGAGCACGATGATCGGTACGTTGCTCATCCTCCTGATCTCCTGGCAGACGGTAATACCGTCGATACCCGGCAGCATTATGTCAAGCACGACGAGATCGGGGGCCCTGAACGAACGAAATCGTCTCAACGCCGACTCGCCGTCCCCGGCATCTTCCACCGCCATTCCCTCGCGTTCGAGGGCAATCTTGATGATGTCCCTTACCGCGGGATCATCTTCAACCAGGAGAATTCGTGACACCTTCACCAACCCCTGGCAAAGCGACCATGATCGCCGTGCCGACACCTTCCTGCGAGCGGATGGAGATGCTGCCTCCCATGCGCTCGGTGAGCTCTTTGCAGATCGACAGCCCGATGCCGAAACCCTCGGAGCTGCCCCTCCCCCGGTATAACCGTTCGAAGACGTGGGGAAGGTCTTCCTGGCTTATGCCCACGCCCTCGTCTTCTACGATGATAGTGGCTCCTCTCGCTATTAGCCGAATGAACCCGCCACGGCCAGAATGCTGGATGGAGTTGCTGAGCAGTACCAGCAGTATCTCTTGCAACCACTCGGAGTCCGCGCGCACGTACGCGTCCTCGGCTTCGACGACTATGCCGAGGCCGGCGCTCTCCGCGAGCGGCTCCACCAGCTCTGCAGCATAGCGCGCGGCACCGCGGAGGTTAAGCGACTCGATCGCGGGTTCCCTCTCTCCCCACCCTACGTGCGCCAGGCGGAGCAAGACGTCCGATAGCCGCTTCATCCGCCGGCTTTCGGAAGAGATGTGCTTCAGCAGTCGCTCTCGCAAGGTTGGATCCTCGTCCCCACCGGAGGCCAGCAGCTCTGCGGCACCAAGAATGGCAGTGAGCGGCGTCCTGAGCTGATGGGCGGCGTTGGACAGAAAACGCTGCTGGTTGGCCTCCAGCCGGTGCCCTTCCGAGAGGTCCTGCAATACCACGAGCACCTCGTTCGCCTTCGATCCAGACAAACGGTCCAATCTGATCTGAAGGAACCTCCCACCGCAACGCGCCCTGGCTTCTATGACCTCCCCGGTCCTGGCGCACCGATCCACCGCGTCCCGCAGGCTGAAACCTTCGAAAGGATCCGGAAATTCCGCAGGTGTAGAGTCGTCCGTCATGCCCAGCATAGCCCGTGCGGATGTATTGGCAAAGAGGACCAACTCTCCAGATCCGATCACCAGTACACCCTCGCCGAGGTTGTCCAGTATGACCTCGAGGTGCTGGTGGGCTGCGCGTTCTCGGGCCAGGAGCTGCTCGCGCTCACTTTCGGCCAGTTTTCTGCGGGTCACGTCGCGGGCGATGCCCTCTATGCCTACCAGATTGCCTGATTCGTCGCGTACCGGCTTGTTGCGCTGCTCGATCCAGATCAAGCGTCCGTCCCTGTGCCTCAAGTGCAGCAGCAGGGGTGATTCCGGCGACTCCATCAGGTTCTCGACCAGCGGCCGGTATTCCGGAAGTACAAGCCGGATAGCCAGCATCGGATCGGCGTAGAACTCCTCGGGGGTGTAGCCGGTAAGCATCTCGACGGAAGGACTTACGTAGTCGTACTTTGGCGTCGGGCCGAGCCGGTAGCGGAAGATGACATCCCTGGCGTTCTCGGCCAGGAGCCGGAAACGTTCTTCACTCGCACGCAGTTTCTTCTCGGCAAGCTTGCGGCCCGTCACGTCGCGCACGACGCTCAGGATCTCTGCCGGACCACTGGCCACCAGGCGTGCTTCGAAGTCCCGCACGCCCTCAGGCATGGGTAGGCTGTATTCGATGAGCTGCGTCTCGCCCGTGTCGAGCGCTCTTGAGATGTTTTCCAGCATCGATCCTGCCAGTTCCTGCGGCATTATCTCGCGCAGGTTGCGGCCGACGAACTCTTCGGGCGGGACGTACAGCTTTCCTTCGTCTCTGGCCCGGAAGTCCAGGTACTCGCCCTCGCGGCTGATGAGAAACATCAGATCAGGAACGGCCTCGAGCATCGCCTTATTCCTGGCCTCGCTTCTCAGTAGCCTTTCCTCGTCGAGCTTGCGCCCGGTGATGTCCTCGTGGGTGATCACAGCCCACCGCGCGTCGCCCACGTGAAGGCACACAACCGACCCTATGAACCAGCGACGTTCGCCGGAAGAGTGGCAAGGATATTCCACGGTGAACTCCTGGCGCTCGCCCGAGAGCACCGAACGAATCCCCTCCGCGAAGCGCGCAGCCTCCTGAGCGCCGTCACCCGACGCCGCTTCAAAGGACTTGAGGTAATTGACGCCCTCCGTCGCGCTGGCGGCGACGCCATCGGTCGCGGCGAACTCATGCCACGCCCTGTTCACGGCGACTATGATTCCCAACTCGTCGATGATCGCCACTCGCGCTGGAAGATTCTCCAGCGCTACTCCGGCGAGAACCTCGCCCATCGCCCCATCCTCGCGACCCGCGCCGTCGGAGATCACACCGTTACCCTCACGCGTGTTACCGGCCAATCGTCCACTGCCAGCGCCTCCTTCGACTCGCCGGTTAACATGCAATTGCTCTTCGATAGTATCTAATTTTACTCCCGTTACATCCCGAGTATGTGTCATGCCGCACTTTCTCTACCACGAGACTGGAGCGAGGGCATCGTCACTGCCCT
>DASSJP010000262.1:0-2742 GCA_035691165.1 Rubrobacter sp. | reverse complement strand
AGGTCAAGCATCTCCTCGAGGTATTTCGCGACCTCGCGGTCGCGCTCCGTTGTAGTGGGGGAGTTCAGGATCACCGTGTCCGAGAGGAGGGCCGCGAGAAGCATCCTCGCGGTTGACTCCTTGGGTCTCAGGCCGCTGGCCTTGAAGCGCTCCATGATCAGGGTGGCCGTCGAGCCGACGGGGTCGAAGGTGGCCAGGATGGGAGATGTCGTCTCGATATCTCCGACGTGGTGGTGGTCCAGGATCTCCACCACCTCGGCCTTTTCGACGCCCTTGACGCTCTGTCCTATCTCGGCGTGGTCAACGAGGAGAACGCGCCGGGGCTTCGGGTTGAGGAGGTCCGTCCTGGTGATGACACCGATAGGCACATATCTGTCGTCAACGGCGATAGCAGCCCTGTAGTGGACCTCCATCACCTGCTCGGTGATGTCCGTGATGAGGTCGTCGGGGTTGACGGTCAGCGGGTTCTCGCTCATGACCTCCCAGCAGGGGACGGCGAGCTGTATCAGGCGGCTCGTCACGTAGGAATCGAGCGGACTTAGCACGACCGTCGTCCCCTTCTCCCTGGCTAGCTTGAGGACTTCTTCCTCAGGACGTACCCCGTTGGAGATGACGAGTACGTCAGCGCCGAGCTCTATGGCCCTCCTCTGGCTCTTCGGGCGGTCGCCGATCACCACTATGTCTCCGGGCTTCATGGACTTCCCCATCGAGGCCACGCTCATCGAGATGACCCAGAGCTGGCCCGAGGACTCGCAGCTTTCCTCACCTACCAGCAGTTCCCCTTCGAGCACCTCGACCATCGCCCCGACCGTGACCGGGCTATCGGCGAAGCTGGAAGCCCCACGCGACTCCCGCACGTACATACGCGCCAGGTTCCGCTCCGTGATGATCCCTGTCAGCGAGCCGTCGTCGTCCACGATGGGAAGCTGGCTTATGTTCCGCTTGGCCATCGTCAGGCCCACGTTGCGCAGGGGGTCGTTCTTGTTGGCGATGGCGACGTCATCAGACATAACGTCCTTCACGCGCAGCATGATGTGCTCGAGCAGCCTCGGCGCTTCTGCCCCGCTCTGCTTCAGAGCCCACTCGGTCTGGGTGTTCACCTCCCCGAGCCGGGCGGACACGTAGTGGTTGTCCGGATCGACCAGATTCTTGAACTCGGCGTATCCGATAGCTGAAGCGATGGTGTCCGTATCAGGGTTCTTGTGGCCTGTTACGTAAATGTGAGGCATCCTGCTCCTCTCTGTCCGAAAAGCGAGGCTGGGAACACTCGTGATATGAATGGTCTGCTGATCAAAGTCCGTTCTCGTGCGATTGCGTGGTGAGCGTATGGTATCAGGTGATCAGGCCTCCGGTCGAAGGGAGGATCTCCGCTAGGGTTTCCCATGCACTTCACAATGATGTTACGCTACTGATTTCGAGGATGAAGGAGGTCAGACCTGCTCCACGAAACTCTGACGCCCCGCGCGAAGCGAACTGCACGGGAGCTTACCTTGCGCCTCGCGCTGGACGGCGACGAGCACAGCACCTGGTTCACGTGCGAGCAGGGCATCGGGTCCGTGTCTGACTCCCTGGCTGCCCTCTCCCTGCTGCCCGCGATGAGGGTGGGAGCCCCTCTGGAGCTTCCAGAGCCGGTCTCGCCCCGACTTCTGTCGGCGATTCCCCGGATACAGGACGTCTACCACGCCTGGGATCGGGACAGGTTCAACCTCGTCACCGTGTTGACAGAGACGCGCAGAGAAAAGCACACGCTGCCCGCCCCTGGCGTCGGCTGCCTCTTCAGCGGCGGACTCGACTCTTTCTACACACTTCTCAAGCATCGCGATAAGGTTACGCACCTGATCTTCGCGGACAGCTACGACATTCCGCTGCGGGATACGGCGCGCAGGGAGCGGGCCGTCAGCGTGGCCAGGACGGTGGCGGACGAGCTCGGCATGACCCTGATCGAGGTCCACACAGACCTACAACTCTTTACCCGCGACGTCGGGGTGATGTGGCAGGATTACCACGGTGCCGCGCTCGCGGCGCTCGCCCTGCTCTTCCAGGACCGTCTGGGAAGAGTAATGATCCCGGCCAGCTTCTCCTACGCCGACCTCTTCCCGTGGGGCTCTCATCCCATGCTCGATCCCCTCTGGAGCACTGAGCAGACCGCCATCGAACACTCAGGCTGCGAGGCGACGCGGGTAGAGAAGGCCGGCTACGTCTCCACCCATCCTGTGGCAATGAAGAACCTGCGCGTCTGTTCCGCGCACCACGCCGACTACAACTGCGGGCACTGCGAGAAGTGCCTGCGGACCATGATAAACCTGCGCGCCGCAGGGGCTTCGGATAGATGCGAGACGCTGCCGGAAGAACTGGACCCCGAAACCATCGCCAGCCTGTCCCTGGAAGGGGAGAACGGCAGGGCCTACGCGCTCGAAAACTTGAGGGCGCTGGAGAAGCTTGGGACCGAACCCGAGCTCGCCCACGCCCTCCATACCGCTTTCGAGAACAGCTTCGGAGGAGAACAATTACGCAGAAAGCTCGATGCAACCCGCACGGAGCTTCTGGAGACCAGGAAAAGAGTGCACGACGTGGGCACGAGGCACAGGCAGAACGCCAAGCGGCTCAAGTCACGGGCCGAAGCACTCATGATGAGTAACGAGCAACTCAAGGAACGAACTGTGGAACTCAAAATGAGCAACAATAGCCTCGCCGAGGCAAACGCACATCTGGAGGGTCACTTCTCCAGCCGGCGTTACCGGC
>DASSJP010000261.1:0-9775 GCA_035691165.1 Rubrobacter sp. | reverse complement strand
GCCCCCTGTCAGACTCCCGTTGCCGCCTATGACAACGAGCCCTTCGACCTCGGCCTCAGCGAGCTTCCCCGCCGCCTTCCTCTGCCCTTCCGGGGTAGCGAATTCCGCCGAGCGTTCCGTGCCCAGCACGGTCCCGCCCCTATGAATGATGCCCCCGAGACGGCGCCGGTCCAGAGGGTAGATCCTGCCCTCAAGAAGCCCCCTGTAGCCGGCCCAGATCCCCATGACCTCCCAGCCCCTGAAAAATGCCGTCCGCGCTACAGCACGCACCGCCGCGTTCATCCCAGGCGCGTCGCCTCCACTCGTCAATACCCCTATCCTCAAATCCATCTCCTCTCATTCTCTCAGCACCCCATTATGACGGAACCCTGCGCAATACCCAGCTACCCTTATTCTCCTTGATCTGCCGCAAAGGAGTAATAAAATATGAGCGTGAGACGCTTAGATTTTTGTCGTTACGGTTCTCCCGGTTCAGGGAACGAGGGAGTACGAGGATTTTATACAGGAGGCTTTCAGCGGATGATATGTGAAAACTGTGGGATACGCCCTGCGAGCGTACAGGTCTTCCAGCAGCAGGGGGACCGGAGGGTGACCAACTATCTGTGCACGCAATGCGCGCGGCAGCTCGGCATGATCGGGGGCTCGCAGGGCGGGTCCGACCCATTCGAGATGCTCCAGAACCTGATACAGCAGCAGCAAGGAGCACAGGGGAGCCTGTTCGACGCGCTCTCCCATGAGGCGCAGCAGGCGGTGATGCGGGCACGCGAGGCGTCGGCTGGCATGACCGAGGCGGCTGCCATCGGCACGGACCACCTGCTCGCAGGCATCGTCACCGGCGACAACGTGGCGACCGAGGCACTGCAGCGTGCGGGTGCTGACGTGAACGGAATGCGCACGCGTTTCCATGAGTTCCGCGGCGACCCGGGAGAGCAGATCTACACGTTCACCCCGAGCGCCAAGCGGGCCTTGCAGCTCTCCTTCGCCGCCGCAAAGCAGATGGGCGCTGGTCAGGTAGGGAGCGAGCATCTCTTGCTCGGTCTGCTTGGCGAGGGTGACGGGAACGCGTACAGGATCCTGCAGCAGCACGGCGCCAGCGACGCGGAGGCCCTGAGGCGTGAGATACTGCGCCTCATGCAGCAGAGGGGGCCGCAGACCGGCCCAGGGATGCCCGGTGCTGCAGCGGGAGGTCCTGGCGGCGGGACGCAGGAGCCGCCGAGCCGGACGCCGACCCTCGATCAGGTCAGCCGCGACCTCACGCAGCTGGCGCGCGAAGGCGAGCTCGACCCCGTTATCGGGCGTGCCGGGGAGATCTCACGCGTCATCCGCATCCTCTCCCGCCGCACGAAGAACAACCCGGTCCTGATCGGGGAGGCCGGCGTCGGCAAGACCGCCGTGGTCGAAGGACTGGCGCAGCGGATAATCTCCGAAGACGTCCCCGAGACGCTGAAGGACAAGCGCGTCCTGGCGCTCGACGTCGGTGGGCTCGTCGCGGGTACCCGCTTCCGCGGTGACTTCGAGGAGCGGATGCAGCAGATGCTCAAGGAGCTCCAGCAGGAGGAGAAGAACATAGTCCTGTTCATCGACGAGCTCCACACCATCGTCGGGGCCGGCGGCGCAGAAGGTGCCGTGAACGCGTCGAACATGCTCAAGCCCGCGCTCGCGCGCGGCGAGCTTCAGGTCGTCGGGGCGACCACGCTCGACGAGTACCGCAAGCACGTCGAGAAGGACCCCGCGCTGGAGCGGCGTTTTCAGCCGGTTCTCGTAGACGAGCCGACTGTGGACGAGACAGTGGCTATCCTCTTCGGTCTCAGGGACCGTTATGAGGCGCATCACAGGGTGCGCATCTCGGACGAGGCTATCATCGCCTCAGCCCAGCTCGGCGACCGCTATATAACGGACCGCTTCCTGCCCGATAAGGCTATAGACCTCCTCGACGAAGCGGCAGCCGAGGTGAGGCTCCGCTCGACGGTGCCGCCCGTTGACGTGAAGCGCATCGAGGAGGAGATAGCGAGCCTCGAACGCGAGAAGGAAGACGCCGTGCGGGCTGAGGACTACGAGAAGGCAGCGGGCTTCAAGC
Source organism: Rubrobacter sp. (assembly GCA_035691165.1). Taxonomy (GTDB): domain Bacteria; phylum Actinomycetota; class Rubrobacteria; order Rubrobacterales; family Rubrobacteraceae; genus Rubrobacter_D. The sequence goes on along the minus strand of DASSJP010000261.1, from coordinate 7,698 downwards.
AGCGCATCGAGCAGCTCAAGGCCGAGCTGCGCGAGGAGCACGAGGGCTGGGCCGGTCGCCGCGAGGCTAATGCTCCCGAGGTGACCCGCGAGGACATCGCCCGCATCCTCGAAGAGTGGACAGGCGTGCCCGCGACCAACATCGTCCAGGAGGAGGCAGAGCGTCTCCTGAGCCTGGAGGCCGTGCTGCACCAGAGGGTCGTCGGTCAGGAGCAGGCGGTCAAGGCCGTGGCCGAGGCCATCAGGCGCGCCAGGGCCGGCATCAAGGACCCGAAGCGCCCGGTAGGCAGCTTCATCTTCCTCGGTCCCACGGGAGTCGGCAAGACCGAGCTTGCGCGCACGCTCGCCGAGTATCTCTTCGGCGAGGAGGACGCCATGATCCGGATAGACATGTCAGAGTTCCAGGAAGGCCACACAGTCTCCAGGCTCGTCGGCGCCCCTCCAGGCTACGTCGGCTACGAGGAAGCCGGACAGCTCACGGAGCAGGTGCGGCGCCGTCCGTACAGCGTCGTGCTCTTCGACGAGATCGAGAAGGCCCATCCCGACGTCTTCAACACGCTTCTGCAGGTGCTCGACGACGGGCGTCTGACGGACGCCAAGGGCAGGACGGTCAACTTTGAGAACACGGTCGTCATCATGACCTCGAACGTCGGCAGCCAGCACCTCGTCTCCACGAGGCAGTTCGGCTTCACGTCGGGCGACGGCGTGAACTTCAAGGAGACAGAGCGGCGAGCAAGGGAGGCCCTGGAACGTGCTTTCAAGCCCGAGTTCCTCAACAGGGTAGATGAGATCATCGTCTTCCAGCCGCTCACCAAGGAGGACGTGCTCAAGATCGTGGACATCATGCTCTCCCGCCTGAACAAGCACCTCGAGAGCCAGCGCGTCAAGATCGAGGTTAGGGACGCCGCGAAGGAGTTCCTCGCCGAAGAGGGCTACGACCCGAAATTCGGCGGACGACCGCTCGCCCGCGCCATCCGTCGCCACGTCGAGAACCCTCTGTCTAGCCGCATCATCGGCGGCGAGTTCGGCCCGGGCGACACGGTCGTCGTTGACCGCGCCGAGGAAGGACTCACCTTCCAGGCGAAGGTGCCCGCAACGCAGTAGACCCGCACACAAAAGGGGTTCCCCACACCGGAGAGCCCCTTTTGTGTGCTAAGTTTGTCGTCGTGACCGACTTGTTGCCAGAAGGCTTCACGACGAGAGCGCCCGCTCGCGAAGACGCTGAGGCAGTGGCGGCCTTGATCTCCGCCTGCCAGATCGCTGACACAGGCGAGACGGACATGAGCCTGGACGAGCTACTCGACGACTGGCACACTCTGGACCTCTCCGATGAGGCCGTGATGGTGATCGCGCCAGACGGAGGCATCTCCGGATACGCCGACGTGTTCAACCGCTCCTTCGTGACGGTCTCGGTCTACGGCTACGTACACCCCGACTTCAGGGAGCAGGGTGTCGGTTCTTACCTCGTCGCCTGGGGTGAGCGCTGGACGCGCGACCGTATGGCTCAGGCCCCCGACAACGCCCGCATTGTCGTGCAGCACTACGTGAACGCGGCCAACGAGGGAGCGCGCCGGCTTCTGGTGAGCTCGGGCTACACACCCGTGCGAGGGGTGTACGTGATGGAGACCTTTCTGGATGATGCCCCTCCACCACCGCACTGGCCCAAAGATGTCTCCGTCCGTACTTTCGTACCAGACAGGGACGAGCGGATGACCTACAAGGCCGTCGAGGACGCGTTCAGAGACCTGTGGGGGCGTCCTCAAAACCCCTTCGAGCGTTTTCTAAAGGAGACGGAGAAGGAGACCTTCGACCCTTCCTTGTGGTTCCTCGCGATGGACGGCGACGAGATAGCAGGCCTCACCCTGTGCAAGACGCTGGCCGGCGAGGGATGGGTTGACGTAGTGGGCGTACGGCGTCCGTGGCGGAAGCGCGGACTTGGTCTCGCCCTCCTTCGCCACGCTTTCACCGAGTTCCACACTCGCGGTATCCACAAAGTCAGCCTCAGCGTGGACGCCGAGAGCATCACAGGCGCCCCAAGGCTCTACGGACGCGCCGGTATGGCCGTCAGGGAGAGCTACATTATTCACCTGAAGGAGCTTCGCCCCGGCGTGGACCTCGGTTTGAGATCCGAGGCGGATTAGGTCCCAACCCGTACCAAACATTTGTTTGACGAGGATGCGCGTTTGCGCTAGGGTGTATGTAGATGGGCGAGGCGTTACATCCGAGGCGGCTGGAGATCCTGCGCCATCTGGCGCGCCGGGCCAGGTCTGAAGGGCCTCCGCCGAGCGTGCGTGAGATCGGAGCGGCGGTGGGCTTGAGGAGCTCGCAGTCCGTCCACCATCACCTGGGCAGGTTGGAGGAGGAGGGATACGTGCTTAGGGCGGGGAGGGGGGCGAGGACGCTGCGGCTCACGAGGAAAGGTTGGGAGGCGGTCGGGCAGATGGCTTTGCTCGGCAGGATCGCCGCCGGCCGTGGCCTTGAGGCGGTCGCGTTCGGTGACGATGCCTACTCGCTGGCGGCCGAGTTGCTTGCGGCGCGCTCGGGGAGACAGCGCTACCTGCTCAGGGTTGTGGGGCAGAGCATGGTGGGGGCGAGGATAGAGGATGGGGATCTTCTGGTAGTGGAGGAAGACGAGGCTCCACCGGATGGCGCTGTGGTCGTCGCGTTGCTCGGTGGTGGTGACGAGGTAACGGTCAAGCGGCTCTACCGCGAGGGAGAGAAAGTACGGCTCAGGCCGGAGAACGGGGAGCATCAGGAGATCCTGGTCTCCGCGGATGAGATACGGGTACAGGGCAGGGTAATCTACGTGGTCCATCCACCGCGGCGGGGCCCTACCGGGGACGGGTCTTGAGCCCTGATGGGGTCTTTTGTGGACCTGCTGTGGGGCCTGCTCTCGTACGTTGCTTTCACTGGCGCGGGAGGGCTCGTCGGCTACTTCTTCGCAAGGAAACGCACCGAGCACGAAGTTGGCTACGGACGCAGGGTCGAGACCGTAGAGCGCATCCAGGACTCGATCGCCGAGGTAGTCGAGGAGCTGATGGCTGCGCGCGAGTACGTCTCAGGGAGCGGCCCATTCGACGGGGCGCCGGCCAAGAGGATCGGTCGTATCCTGGACGACTTCGAGGGGTACTATGTCAGGCGTCAGATCTGGCTGAACCGCGAGACTTTCGCCCGTCTCGAAACCCTCACCGTCACCCTCCGCGCGTACCAGGGAGAGCTCGCCTCCCTGCCGCTCTACTATGAGGACCCGGACTTCGAGCGGGAGCACGAGCGCGTAGGCAGTGAGCTCGACAGGTGGCTGGAGACCGACCTCCCCGCCGCCCGCGAAGAGCTAGCTGACGCTTTCCGGGGGATGCTCGGTGTCGGGCGCTGGCAGCGCAGGTTACTGCGGTAGCCGATGCACACCGTCACTTCCGTGCTCCGCTCGGGATGCGGCCGACCATCCCAGCAATTTCGAAGTCCATCGTCTGAGGCGTTACGAAGCATCGCCCCGGCTCGTACTGGAGCACTCAACCGCATGTTGGAGTGATCGGCCCGGAATTGGCGGCCTTACCGGATGTGGGAGGGCCTTCATCTGGGGGATTTTCGAGGATCGGACGTGAGAGATATAGGGCGGTAGATAGGGTAGGAAGGGTCGCCTTTCCCGGAGTATCCGTCGGGTCGAGAGGTCCTCCCGAACCTATATCCAACGGAGGGATCAATAAATCTTGCGGGTCACCTTTACGACGGGTAACATTGCCTTATAAAGCGCGTCCCGTGTGGAGTGTCCGGGCCACATCTGGCAATTGGAAAGGTTCGTGGAGCGGTGAGCGCAACGTTATCGGTGACAGATGCGTTCGTCGCCGTGTACTGCACCTTGCTTGTGGATGGGGGTCTCTCATAGGCGGGTTCGAAGGGCACCTGTTCGCTTTGCGGTCGCGGTTTGGCCGGTTCTTCCGCCACCTGCGTCTCGCGGGTGCGGCTTACGGGGTACTACTGATCTCGCTCCTGCTTACCGGGCTCGCCTGGTACTACGTGACCCAGACGGTAAAGGCGCAGAACCAGGTTCGCTTCGATGAGACCGTTCAGGCGACACGTGCGGCCGTGGACCGGCGCACCGACGCTTATCTGGACGCGCTATTCGGGGCCCGCGGCGTGTTCCTCGCGAGCAAGATGGTCGAGCGCGAGGAGTGGGAAAGCTACGTGCGCGGCATAGAGACGAAGAGCAGGCTTGAGGGACTTCAGGCTTTGGGCTTCGCGAAGTACGTCAGGCCGGGGGATAGGGAGGCCTTCGAGCAGAAGGCCAGGAATCAGGGGATGCCCGAGCTGCGGCCTGACCTCGATCCTGGTGGGGAGCGTTCCGCCTACTTCCCGCTGGCGCTGGTTGCTCCCTGGGACAGGGCCAACCTGAACATGATCGACCAGGACGCCTACACGAATCCCGCCCACAAGGTTGCCATGGACCAGGCGCGAGACACGGGCTCGCCGCGGGCTACGAGGATGATCTACGTGCTGACGGAGCCCTCCCCCGGCTCGACCGCCGACCTCGCCCTCAGGCCCGGCTTCGCGGTGTACCTTCCTGTATACACCGAGGGGGAGCCGCTGGAGACCGTCGCCGAGCGGCGGCGCGCTCTCGAAGGTTTCGTCGTAGGGTATTTCAGGCGGGACGGGCTGCTCGACGACGTGTTCGGGAGCGGCTTCGACCCGGCCATAGACTTCGAGGTCTACGACGGTCAGGACGTGGAGTCGAGCGCGCTCCTCTACGACGAAGACGGGGTGCAGCGCGCAGGAGAGGAAACGTACGATCCGCTCTTCTCCGAGAAGAGCCGCATCGGGGTGGCGGGGCGCGTGTGGAGCCTGTACTTCGCAACGTTGCCGGGGTTCAAGGAGGGTGCCGAGGGCAACCTGCCTTCCTTCGTGCTCGCAACAGGCATAGGAGTCAGCCTCTTGCTCTTCGGTATCTCCTGGATGCTCGTGCGCAGCCGAATCCTGGCCGTGCACGCGAGCAAGGACCTCGAGGACGCGAACAGGGAGCTGGAAGGGACAAACAGGGAGCTGGAGGCGTTCTCCTATTCGGTCTCCCACGACCTGAGGGCCCCCTTGAGGACTATAGACGGGTTCTCCCAGATATTGCAGGAGGACTATGATGACGTGCTCGACGACGAGGGGCTTGACTATCTCGGACGCGTAAGGGCCGCGAGCAGGCACATGGCCACGCTCATAGACGATCTGCTCGACCTCTCGAGGGTAGGTCGAAGGCCCCTGCGCAGGGAGCCGGTGGACCTGAGCGGCCTGGCCGCGGGGATAATCGAGGAACTCAGAGCGTCGCAGCCCGGGCGGGAGGTCGAGTTCGTGGCGGGGAAACACATCATGGCCTGGGGGGACGTGAGCCTGCTCAAGGTGGCGCTCGAGAACCTGCTCGGCAACGCGTGGAAGTTCACAGCCAGGGAGCCTGAGGCGCGCATAGAGTTCGGCGCCGACAGGGAGCCGGGGCGAAGTTTCCTCGCTCCCGTTTACTACGTGCGGGACAATGGGGCAGGCTTCGACCAGGCGTACTCGGACAAGCTCTTCGGCGCCTTCCAGAGGCTGCACGGCCAGGAAGAGTTCGAAGGGACAGGCATAGGCCTGGCGACGGTCGCGCGCATCGTCCACAGGCACGGCGGCCGGGTCTGGGCTGAGGGGACGGTCGGCGAGGGGGCCACCTTCTACTTCACGCTCGGCAGCAGGGACCTCGGGGATCGCCCGGTCCAGGCGAAGAAGGCCGAACTTGCATGAGGCCCGCGTGAAACGGTCGGAGGCACCAACGGCAGGGACCCTGCGCGTGCTGCTCATCGAGGACTCCGAGAACGACGCTCTGCTCCTCCTGCGCGAGCTCAGGCGAGGTGGATACCAGCCACTGTGTGAGAGGGTGTGTACCCCCGAAGACATGGAGAAGGCGCTCAAGGAGGCCGACGCCAGAAGCGAAACGTTCCAGGTTGTGATCTCCGATTACTACATGCCCCGCTTCAGGGCTCCCGAAGCTCTCGAGCTACTACGGAAGCTCGGGTACGACGTACCTTTCATCGTCGTCTCGGGGAAGATAGGGGAGGACGCTGCGGTCGGGGTCATGAAGGCTGGGGCCGACGACTACCTCACCAAAGAGAACATGAGTAGGCTGTGCCCCGCGATCGAACGCGAGCTCAGGGAGTCGGAGGTTAGGAGGGAGCGCGAGAAGGCAGAGAAGGCGCTGGGCCGGAGCGAGGACCGCTTCAGGCGCCTCGTCGAGCAGGCCGCCGACGCCATCTTCGTGCACGACCTCGAAGGCAAAATCGTCGACGTAAACCGCCAGGCGTGCGAGAGCCTCGGGTACTCCAGGGACGAGCTACTCACCATGTCCGTCTCAGACGTCGAGGCGGACTACGTCCCTGGATCCCTGAAGAAGTTGTGGGAGCAGATCACCTCGGGCCCGCCGCGCACGCTGGAAGGGAACCACCGCCGCAAGGACGGCACAACGTTCCCAGTCGAAGTCCGCGTCGGCGTGTTCGAGGCGGAGGAACACCCGCTCATGCTCGCCCTTGTCCGCGACGTCTCCGAGCGCAGGGAAGCGGAGAGGAAGATCAGGGAGACGGAGGCCCGTTACAGGACGCTCGTAGAGCAGACGCCGGCCGTCACCTACGTACAGGAGCCCATCGAGTCGGACAACCCGAAGGCCGTCACGTACATGAGCCCGCAGTACGAGGCGATGCTCGGTTATCCACCGGAGAAGGAGATGCTCGACGAGGAGCACTGGCTCAGGGTGTTGCATCCCGACGATAGGGAGCGTGTGCTCGCCGAGGAGCAGCGGACGGATGAAACAGGCGAGCCCTTCAGAATCGAGTACCGTCAGATCGCCCGCGACGGGCGGGTGGTGTGGGTGCGCGACGAGGCGACGCTCGTAAAGGACGAAGAAGGCAATCCCCTGTACTGGCTCGGCGTCCAGTACGACATCACAGAGCAGAAGCGGACCGAGGAGGATCTCAGGCAGAGCGAGGAGCGCTTCAGGGCCACCTTCGACCAGGCCGCAGTCGGGATCGTGCAGGTCGGGCTGAACGGAGAGTGGCTGAGGTTCAACGACAAGTTCTGCGACATCATCGGCTACGAGCGTCAGGAGCTCGAGACCGTGAGCGTCTTCGATCTCATCCCCTCCGAGGACGCAGAGAAGGACCTCGACCTGGGAGTCAGGATGCTCTCAGGGGAGCTCAGGGACTACACCGAGGAGAAGCACATCGTCGGCAAGGAAGGGAGACGCGTCTGGATCAACCTTGCCGTCTCCCTTGTGCACGACGACTCTGACGAACCCCTCTACTTCATCGCGGTAGTCGAGGACATCGGGAAGCGCAAACAGGCCGAGAAGGACTTCCGAGTCCGCGACAGGGCCGTCGCCGCCAGCTCCAACGGTATCGTGATAACCGACCCCAATCTCGCCGACAACCCCATCGTCTACGTCAATCCTGCCTTCGAGAGGATAACGGGCTATACGGCCCGGGAGGTACTGGGGCGCAACTGCCGCTTTTTGCAGGGCGAGTACGACCGCGACCAGCCGGCTCTTGCCGAGCTGCGCGAGGCACTTAAAGAAGGGCGCTACAGCAGGGTCGTCCTCAGGAACCGCAGGAAGGACGGTACGCCGTTCTGGAACGAGCTCTCAGTCTCGCCCGTGCGCGACGAGGCGGGCCGGCTCACCCACTTCGTCGGGGTGCAGAAC
>DASSJP010000260.1:0-4136 GCA_035691165.1 Rubrobacter sp. | reverse complement strand
AGCCCGATGACGAGCAGCAGGAGGATCACGCCGACGACCCAGTTGAGCTCCCGCGGCGCCTTGTACCCGCCGGAGAAGAACACCTGGCCCATGTGCAACCCGATAAACGCCATCAGGAAGTTCGCCGACCAGTAGTGGATGCCGCGGATGACTTGCCCGAAGTACGCGTCGTTCATGATGTAGCTGACCGAGTTCCAGGCATCGTCAGTGGTCGGCACGTAGTAGAAGAGAAGCAGGATCCCCGTAAGGAACTGCAGCGTTATCGTGAAGAGCACGGCGCTGCCCAACGTGTATAGCCAGGCGCCGCGTTTGGGGACGGGCTCGTAGAGGAAGTGCTCCAACATCGTGACTATCCCCGTGCGGTGCTCCATCCAGTCTACGAGGAACTGGCTTGTCTCCGCCGTCTGGGTCCTTATCCTGCCGATCATGCTTCCTCCCTAGACCACGTAGGGTTGTTGCTTGTCCAGTCCTGGCTCGATGTTGAACTTGTGCTTTACGTAGAGCTTGCCGTTCTCCCTGACCTCGGCGTCGGTGTATCGGTACATCCCGCGCGGCGGCGGCCCACCGACCCAACCCCCGTTGATGTCGTAGAGCCCACCATGGCAGGGGCATAAGTAGAGCTGCTTATCAGACATCCACCTTACGGGGCACCCGAGGTGGGCGCAGGAGTTGGAGAGGACGTTCAGTTTACTCAGGATCTCTTTGCGCTCGGACTCCGTGAAGCCCTCGCTCTTCTGGTCAAGGATGGCTGGGCGCTCGGGCTTCCCGATCACGTCGCCGCTCGACCCCTGACGGCCCTGCTGCTTGATCTCGGCCTTCCACGAGAGCCAGATGGCGTTGCTGAGCGTGAACTTCGTGGTCGACTTCCCTGAATTGGGGAACTCCTTCTGTATTTTCCTCTCCCCGTAGACCTGTTGAATGGGGAACTCGACCCTGAAGTGCGCGGGCTCCTCTGCAGGAACATCAGCGACGGAGGCGACCTCCTGCCAGCCCGTTCCGACATCCGACTCGCCGTATACGTCCGTCTTGATGATCGGGCTCATGATGAAAGCGACGGGGGGAATGGTCAGTATGGCCCCGACTATCGCTCCCATCACGCCGAAGCCAAGGAAGTCGCTCCGGGTTATGGGATCCTTCTGTAGCTCCGCCACACTCTGCCCCTTCTAGAGCCCCTGAGACTCGATGCTCACCTGCCGAACCCGGTCGGCGGCGGACTTGGTTGCACCGTGTAACCAGGCTGATTATATACCGTGTATGGGACCCTAGAGTTGGATTTCATGAGCCCCATGTTGAGCGCGATCACCGCCGCCACAACCCCTGTCGCCATCAACACGATCCTGTATGGCCTACCAGGACTGCCGTACCTGAAACGCAGCCTGCCGCGCAGGTACGTTATGAACGCCCCGAGCGTCGCAAGCACCATCACGAGCAGCGCTATGTAGCGCAGGTAGAACAGTGGCGACCCGTAAGAGAAGCTCGCGAGAGGCGAGACCGAGTAGACCCCGGCCACGGCGGCGACGAGCCCGAAGAACCGGATAGGCACTCTTCCGGCCCGGTCGGGGTGTCTCTCCGCCCCGAAGTACATGGCCGCGTTGGAGAGCACAATCAGCACGACGACCAGGATCAGGTTTATCAGGAGAATGTTCGAAGTGTCCCCCGAGGTGAGCCGCTCGAAGGAGCCGCCTGCGGCGGGAGATGCAGGGTTCTCAGGCTGGGAGAGCTTGAGTGCGTAGACAATCGTGAAACCCACGAGCGGCTGGAGCATGAGGAACCCGACGCCCCAGGTAAGGCCGACCGAGCTGCTCCAGTCGTAGAAAGCCCTGTCCTCTGCGGTCTTCGATCGGATATACATGAACGACGACCACGCGGCGACGGCGAAGGCGGGCCACGAGAGGTTGGCGAAGGTCCTGTGCAACACCAGCTCCGTGAACATGGGGTTGAAGATTCCCTGTATCGCCGTGCCGAAGTTCTCGATGGTCGAACCTGAGAGGGGCTTGACGCCGGGTCCGCCGGTGACCATGTAAGTATCAATGCCGGTCATGATGACCATCCAGATCCAGATAAAGAAGCCCATCGCGAACCCGAGCGCGATGTGCCGTTTCTTGTTGAGAATGCTGTAGCGGTCCCACTTGTAATAGTAGGAATACATCCCCCACAGCGCGAGGATCATGGAGAGCATGGCGATCGCAATCGCGTAGAAGAAGTGGGTGAAGAGCGAGGTCGTGACCTGTGGGTAGAGGCCGACCAGAAGCACCACGAAGAGGACGGCGAAGGTCGCCCCGGTCGAGAAAGTGAGCACGTTGAAGCGTGCCATGGAGTGGGCGAGACGGTCCATCCGCGGGCTCCCCGTTCGTGCCCCCCAGGCCTGCAACACAGGCGCGGCGAGGGCGAACCCAACGAAGATCTCCGCCCAGAACATGTGGATGAGCATCGTGAGACCTGTTATGAAGCGGGCACCGCCCACCTCCGAGAAGGCGCCAGAGAGGTTCAACTGAGCCAGGAGGTGCAGGCTCGAAGTGGTTGCTACGCCCACGCTCAAAACTCCTTCTAGGCTTCCCCGGATCTTTCCAGGACCGATTCGCCCACCCTGCGTCCTCCGGAGCGGTGCAGGGTGGCCTGGTGGACCGCCCTTGGCTCCAGCCGCCTGTCAACTATGTAGTACGTCGCGCCGCCGCGCTGCATGGCCTCACGTACGGGACGCAGCAGCCGCCGCTCGCGCGTAGAGGCGAAGATCAGTACCTTCCCGAACTCGAACTGCTCGTTCCAGGCATCCGCCTCCTCCGGCGGCGCCTCCATCTCCATGAGTATAGGGTTGACCCCTACCCTCGTGAGCGAGGCGGCGAAGAGTATGATGGCCAGCGAGGCGAAGACCATGAGGGTTGGTATCCCGATCGCCGGCGTCGTGATGGCGAAGAAAATGCCGAAGACTATGAAAGCGATGGCGAAGCCAAGGGGCACCTCGAGCCCACGCCTGTCTGCGGGTACCACGATGTAGCGTGTGCCGTCAGGGAAAGGCTCGGGCTCGCTCGAATCCACGCGCTTGAGGACAACCGTAAGGTCGTCCCTGTCCACGCCGAGGTCCCTGACCTCCTTGACGGCCTGGTTGAGCCCGGTCCCGTCTTCTATTACCCCTACCACGGTGTACCAGGAGTCCTGCTCCTGTACCTCCCGCCTTTCCTCCAAAGCGCTTACCTCCAAAGAGGGATACGACCCTGCAGTGCACGGCCATTCAGCCGCCCAACAGCATACATTGTCGAGTCCCTGCATACTAGACCGTTACCCACGTCCCGCGGGAATCTCTTTCACAATCCTCAAGATGTGAAGCCGTACCCATCCCTCGCCGCCCGCTCGGGTACACTGCGTACGTGGACACCAGGGACAAGAGACCGCTCTCCGGCGGAGAGGGAGACCAGCACTACGAGCAGCGGGGGCTAGGACCCTGGATCGGGCGCAATCCGTGGCTGCTCATGCGCCTGTTCACCGTTATCGTCTTCTCCTTCGCAGCCTCGACGGTCGCCGCCAACTTCTCCTACGGCCTCGAAGGCAAACCCACGGTCCTGAGCGCCGCGCAGATAGAATCAGGCAAACTGCCGGCGGGCACGGAGATCGGGGATTACGTCCAGGTGAGCGGCACACCGAACGTCGGCGAAGTGAGACCCAATACGGTCGGACGACCTGAGTCAGGTATAGCGATCGTCTCCCGCTACAGCACGAGCTACTTCTACTTCCGCCTGCAGGAGACTGGCGACTACCTCCTCATCCAGACTACGCAGGGCCTCCCCGAAGACCTCCAGGGCGAGCGCGTGTGGAGGGGCAAGCTCGAGACCGTCGGGACCGTCATCTTCCACGACACTACCCAGGACGGGCTCAAGAACGCCGGCCTCCCCCGCGACGAGAGCATACCGGTCGTCAACACCGGAGAGACGCCAGAGTACCTGCGCAAGATCTTCCCCGCCTACTCGGCCATAATCGTCCTCTGGCTACTCTCGGTAGCCTGGCTGGCCTGGAAGAAGAACAAGCCGCTTCTAGGTTTGTAGGCTACAGGCATCAGGTTTCAGGTTGCGCGAATTCCATTCCCGTCGTCCAGCCGGATCGAGGCTCAGTGTGCAGACAGGTCGTCAGGTTCAGTCGACCCG
>DASSJP010000259.1:0-5711 GCA_035691165.1 Rubrobacter sp. | reverse complement strand
AATTCTCCGTCGCCGCCTCGCCCGCGAAAGAACGGTGCTCTCTCCCTATCACGACGCCTCGTTCGACGGGCCGCCGGCGGGCCGTTCATCAGGCAGTCTCCCGGAAAGGACAGGGAAGAGATGTCCCAACTTCTCTTGCTTCGTCCGCAGGTACCCGAGGTTGAAGGGGTTCGGTTCGACCTGGACAGGCAGGCGCTCCACCACCTCGATGCCGTGGCGTCTGAGGCCTTCGATCTTGGCCGGGTTGTTCGTCAGCACGGCGGCGCGGCTCACACCGAGATCCAGGAGCATCTCGGCGGCGATGCGGTAGTCGCGCGCGTCCTCGGGCAATCCGAGGGCCAGGTTCGCCTGCACGGTGTCGAGTCCCTCCTCCTGGAGCGCGTAGGCGGAGATCTTGTTCGCGAGCCCGACGCCTCGCCCCTCCTGTCTCAGATAGAGGAGCACTCCGCGCCCCTGCTCGCGAAGGAGCCTCATGCTCTCTTCGAGCTGCTCGCCGCAATCGCAGCGCCGCGAGCCGAAGACGTCTCCGGTCAGGCACTCGGAGTGCAGGCGAACCAGGATCGGCCCACCGATGCTTCCAGGCTCGAAGCCTGTCGTGAGCGCCACATGCTCCTTGCGGTCTGCCGCCTCATAGACGAACATCTCGAAGCCACCGTGGGAGGTCGGTAGCCCGGCTCGTGCAACGCGTCGGATCGAAGACATTGTTTCCGATCTAGGTCGTGGTTGAATAGCCCGAAATTCTACTACAGCCGATTTTCGTCACTAACTGCTATTCGTGGTACATCGGTATATTACGTTCTGGCATACTGCATCGGATGGACGTGGGCGAAGGAACAGGATGAGCGAGGACCGCATACTGCTCGAAGACATGGTCTTCCACGGCCACCACGGAACCCTGCCAGCCGAGCAAGAGCTTGGCCAGCCCTTCCTCGTGAGCGTCGAACTTCACCTCGACCTGCGGCCAGCAGGGACCTCGGACGACCTGACGAAGACCGTGGACTACAGCGAGGTCCACAGCATGGCGCGCGACATCGTCGAGGGACCTTCCGTGCAACTCGTCGAGACCGTGGCTGAGAGGATCGCCGCAGCCGTTCTGGAGAACCATCCCCTGGTCGAAGCCGTGAAGGTGAGGGTGGCGAAGCCTCACGTAAGGCTAGGCGGCACCGTGCTCGCAGGCTCCGCGGTAGAGATCCTGCGCCGCCGCGAAGCCGGGCCGTGAGACGGGAGGAGCGAGGTCTTCGAACCGCACTCGCCGCCCGTGCGTACTAACAATTGACGTGAAAGCGCCCCGATTATCGTCAGTGGCAGACGGGAAGGGTGGCACACCTGGTGACGAAACGGCCCACGTACACCGCCACACCTGGCGTTTGCGGTATTTGTACGATCAGGGGTGGCCACTTTGGATAGCGTTTCCCAGTTGCCCGCGGTAGCCGAGGAACTCCGCGCTTCTGCGGAGGACGAGGATCGACTGGAGCGTCTCACGCAGGTATGCGTAGACGACGTCATCTCCGCCTTCGGTATGGGCGAGGTAAGGTACGGGCGGGCCGTACTTGAGTCAATCTCCCGCATACCTGCCCGGCGTCTTGCGCGCCAGGTTCTGACCTACGACAGAATAGTCGGCGAATCGGACCTCGGGACGGGCGGCGCGTGGGCGTTGAAGAGTTTGTCTCGAAATGCGGTGATCGAGGGCCAGGAGAACGTGCCGCGTGAGGGGCCTGTGCTCCTCGTCTCCAACCATCCCGGACTCGCAGACGCCGTCGCCCTTTTCGCCGCGACACCGCGGGACGACCTGCGTGTGATCGCCGCTGACCGTCCCTTCCTCGACGCCCTCCCGAACACCTCGCAGTACCTTCTGACCGTAGCGGAGGGGTCGGCTGGACGCCCCGGAGTCGTGCGGGCGGCGGCCAGGCATCTGCGGCGTGGCGGAGCGGTGCTCACGTTTCCAGGGGGCAGGATCGAGCCCGACCCTGCCGTCCTGCCTGGAGCGGTCGAGGCGCTCGATCACTGGTCGTCGAGCGCCGATCTCTTCGTGCGCCTCACATCGGGGCTCGCGGTCGTTCCCGTCGTGGTGAGCGGTGTGATCTCACCTTCTGCCCTGCGTATCCCCCTGACCCGCCTGCGCCGCCACAGACGCGACCGCGAGTGGCTCGCCGCCACTCTCCAGATGCTGATCCCCGCATTGCGCAACGTGGACGCTCACGTCGCGTTCGGTCACCCCATCTATGCGGAAACAGGAGCTACCGTCGGCGACGCGGTGATCCAGGAGACGCGACGGCTGATGGAGCGCAGGGAGGCAATGTAACGTTGGACGGGTGGCGTCGCCGGTCGCCGCTCGTGTTCCTGTTTCTCACGGTGTTCGTGGATATGGTCGGGTACGGCATCGTCGTTCCCTTGCTGCCTTTCTACGCCGGCATGTACGCGTCGGGCGCGGTGCTCGTCGGCCTGCTCGGCTCCCTCTACGCCGCGATGCAGTTCGTCGGCGGTCCGTTCATTGGCGGGCTCTCGGACCGCCACGGGAGGCGCCCCGTCCTCCTTTTGTGCCTGCTCGGGGCCTCGCTCGCCTACCTGCTGCTCGGCCTCGCCAGCACGCTCGCCGTCCTCGTCCTCGCGGTCGTACTGGCAGGTGCCACGAGCGGCACGCTCGCGACAGCCCAGGCTTACATCGCAGACAGCACCACGAAGGACGACAGGGCAAGGGGTCTGGGCCTGATCGGGGCCGCATTCGGCCTCGGCCTGATGGCGGGACCGGCCCTCGGCGGTGTCCTCAGCCTCCACTCCTTGAGCGCGCCAGCCCTCTTCGCCTCAGCCCTCGCCCTCACCAACTTCGTCTTCGGCTTCGTGACCCTCCCCGAATCGCATCCGCCCCACCTGCGAAAGCCAGTTCCCTTGCTCCGCCTCAACCCCATCTCCCAACTGGCCAGCATGCTGAAGGTGAGAAACGTCCGGACATTGCTTGTGGCGGTGCTGCTGCTCAACCTGGCCTTCGCGGGGCTGGTGAACAACTTTCCGCTCTTCAGCCACGTCCGGTTCGGATGGGGAACGACATCCAACGCCTTCTTCTTCGCCTTCGTCGGCGTGTGCGCCGTGGTCACGCAGGGGTTTCTGATCGGCCGCCTCCAGCCGCGTTTCGGGGAGACCCGCATCCTCGTTGGGGGACTCGCCCTGACCTCGGTTAGCCTCGCTCTCGTGGCACTGGTTCCTTCAGGAGCCCTGCTCTACCCCGTCGTCGGCCTCCTCGCGCTCGGGACGGGGCTCGCCATCCCGAGCCTGACGGCCATCACCTCGAACCGGACCCCGGCTGAAGCGCAGGGGAGGCTCATGGGAGGTGTGCAGGCCATCCTCAGCCTCGCCATGATCTTCGGCCCCGCGCTCGCCGGGCTCGCCTTCGACTCCGTAGGCATCCCTGCGCCTTATCTCATCGGGGGGACGCTCGCCTTCCTCGCCCTGATCGTCTCGGGAGTGGATCTCCTGCCCGGACAGAGGACCGAGGCGCTACGAAGGGCGACAGGGTAGACACGCAAGCTGTAAAGGAGTAAGTACATGTCTACTACGAGTGTCTCAGCGAACGACCCGCTCAGGATCGGGATTATCGTGCTGACCGTCGGGACGGCCCTGATCCACCTCTACCTCGGCCTCCAGGGATTCCCGCTCTTCATTCTGAACGGGCTCGGGTACCTTGCGCTCCTCGCCGCCCTGACTCTGCCAATCCCCCGCGTCTCAGAGTACCGGAACCTCACGCGCTGGGTCCTCGTCGGGTACGCGGCGTTGACGATCTTCCTCTGGATACTCGTGGGGGCGCGCAACTCCATCGGTTACACGGATAAAGTTATCGAGCTAGTCCTGATCTCATTGCTCGTGCTCGATGCGCGCCGAAGATAGTAGGAGAAGCCTCGACCTTCTACCGGACGAGAGGTTTCGCGCTGCTTAGGAGGAACTCCACGAAGCGTCTACGTTCCATTGACACGAGACCCTCGAACAGTGTGACGTCTCTTCCGGTCAACGGGTCGAGCATTACCCTCTCGACGTCCTTGCAGAGGCTGAAGAGCACGGAGATCAACTCCCCAGTCCCTGCCTCCCTGATCCCCCAGTCGCCGCCCAGAGCCGCGAAACGCAGGAACTCCAGGGCGTCTTCACTGTGGCCGAAAACCGGCAACGCTTCACCGCCGTTGCCGAGCCTGGTGGTAAAGACGCTGATTTGTCCGCTATCGCGCCGTGAGATCAACCAGTAAGGTGAGTAAGCCGGCTGCGCCTCTTCGCTTACCGCGTACATGACCGTCCGGTCCGCGCCGGAATCATTCCAGCCTCCCCTCCTCCTCCAATTCGTGATGCCAGAATAGTTCGGATCGTCCGTTCTCCAGGCGCACCTCTAATGCCCTGTAGTCGGGATCTCCGTACATCTGCTCTACGGTTCCGGCCAGTCCTCGCAAGCGTAGTTCTCTGTGATTCTTGACCCTCACCCTGGTGCCGATCGTTATCTGCTCCGAATGCATCGTCATACCTCCTCAAGCCGCTGCCTCCACGGTGTCACCACCGACGAAGGTCCATACCTTGTCCGGGCCGGGAGCGTCAGACCAGGGCACGGTCCAGACGCTCCAGGAGCAGATCACGGTTCTTGTGCCGAATTTCATAGACCTTCAGCTCCTCGACCTCGCGAGCGTCGAGTTGCTCCAGCCTGGTGCATATCTCCTCGATGCTGAGCCGGTCGTATCTATCTATGGGCAGGCTCCGTTCTTCTGCATCCGTGCTCGCAGCGTGGGGAAGCTCGTCGAACACCCTGACCGATCCTTCGACCAGGACTCGCGAAGCCTCCTGCTGACTTCTTGCCTG
Source organism: Rubrobacter sp. (assembly GCA_035691165.1). GTDB lineage: Bacteria > Actinomycetota > Rubrobacteria > Rubrobacterales > Rubrobacteraceae > Rubrobacter_D. The sequence goes on along the minus strand of DASSJP010000259.1, from coordinate 884 downwards.
CCCCACCATCATCTCCACCATGCGCAGGTTGATCTCCGCCTGCTTCTCGATCCAGTCCAGAGCGAACATCATGCTCTGCTTCTGGACAACAGCGACACCGTCCATGACTGCCCGGTAAGATTTCAAGGTCGTATCGATTGTTCCACTTGTGCTGCGGAACACCATTCCCTCCTATCGCTCAAAAGCCGTCGAATACAGGTCGGATCCCGTCAGGAGGGGTGATGACTCAGGATACCGTCCCGTATTCGACCGACAGTATTTGTGGCCCTCTCCTCCTTTCCCTCTTCGTCCAGTCGCTCCCCAGCGCTCTGAGACTCCTATCAAGAGGGCCAGCGCTCCGTATTCTCGACGGAGGGCAAGTAAATATCGGTACTCTGTAATACAATTCAAGAACCTTCTGCAAACTGCGAACAACATCATATTGGGTCCTTGACATGTAAGGGTACTACCAATATGCGATGAGTACGCGGCCTGTATCGTCATTACGTTCGTGTCCTTTGTTGTAAAATCGAACGCAACCATAGACTCTGAGCATTAGGATTACGTCGGTTGGAGCCGCAAGAGGGACGTGCAGAGAGCGGATTATCGAGCGACAAGGAGCGGCTACTCTCTCTAGTCAATTTCCTACAGCCGTTACCGCCAGATGAGATAAGAGATCTCGCCCAGAGGACTGCGGAGGTTCATCTGGACACGGGCCAGAACCTATTCACGCCGCGGTACACGAACAACATGCTATTCGTTGTTCTCGAAGGGCGGGTAAGGATCTACGAGGTAACGGGGGGCCGCGAGTTCACCTTTCAGGTGATTGGTGCTGGGGAGTTCTTCGGTGAGATGGGGCTCGGGAATGGTCAGGGGCTGGGAGCTTATGCACAGGCCCTGGAAAC
>DASSJP010000258.1:0-6008 GCA_035691165.1 Rubrobacter sp. | reverse complement strand
GTAGAGTGATGTCGTGTCAGAAGAGACAAAGGAGCAGGGTAGAGGAGTCGGTGGGATGAGCAGTCGCGCTGCCTCCTGGCTTGCCTGGTCGCTCGCGGGTCTATCCGTGGCTCTGTTCTTGGCGAATGCCACACTGTACGCACTCGCCCGTGCCGCGCCTGTCCCTGACAGTTGGGATGTCAACCTCAACATCGCAGGCCTCTTGGGCACCGGGCCCTTCCTGAGTTTTCCGGTCGTGGGCGCCCTGATCGCCTCCACGCGTCCCCGCAACCCTGTAGGTTGGATCCTCCTCGCCGACGGCCTCCTGTGGACGACCACCAACACGCTCGATCACTACAGTGTCTACGGGATAGCGAGGCCCGGCTCGCTCCCGTTCCCGCTCGGGGCCGCCGCGATCAACAACTGGCTGTGGGTGCCCGCCGTGGGGCTCCTGGCCACCTACGTGTTCCTCCTCTTCCCCGACGGGAGGCTTCCTTCGAGGAGATGGCGTCCTTTGGCGTGGCTCTCCGGGGTGGTGATCGTATCAGTGAGCGTCGGCGTCGCGCTCTCCCCCGGACCGTTGCAGGGCCTCGGCGGGGTTCAAAACCCGTTCGTGTTGCTCAAGCCCTGGATGATGCCCGTGTTCTGGGCCGTCCTCCCGTTGCTGCCCTTGTGCATGCTCGCCTCGGCGGCGAGCCTGGTCTTCCGCTTTCAACGCTCCCGAGGGGAAGAGCGTCAGCAGCTCAAGTGGATAGCCTTCGCCGCAGCCTTCGTGGGCTTGTCGTACATGATCGCCATGGTCCTCTCGTTCGTCTTCCCGTCGGAGTCTTGGTTCGCTCCGGGCTCGCCGCTGTGGCTGGACCTCGTGGCCTACACGGCTCTGCTCAGCTTCGTCGCGATCCCAATCGCCGTAGGCTTCGCGATCCTCAAGTACCGCCTCTACGACATAGACACCATCATCAACCGTACCCTCGTCTATGCTCCGCTCACCGCGACGCTAGTGCTGATCTACGTCGGGGGCGTGGTCGGACTGCAGGCCATCTTCCGCATCCTGAGCGGCCAGGAATCTACCCTTGCGGTCGTAGCCTCAACCCTTGCCATAGCCGCTCTGTTCAACCCTCTGAGAAGGCGCGTGCAGGGCTTCGTGGACAGGCGCTTCTATAGAAGGAAGTACGATGCCACCAAGACCCTGGAAGCCTTCTCGGCCAGGCTCAGGGACGAGACGGACTTGGAGGCGCTAAACGATGAGCTGGTGGCAGTAGTCAGGGAGACCATGCAGCCCGCCTACGTTTCGTTGTGGTTGCGTCCCGACACCACCGATGCGTAGGAGAACGTACACGGCTGACTGAGGGGCTCCGATCCAGGTGCTCGCCCGCTCATGGGGCCGGCTGCTCCCGCGTCACGATGAACGAGATGTTGGTATCACCGTAATGGTGTCCCTCGAACTCGTACGCGGTCTCGCTGTGCGCAAGGTCAGCTATGTCGATGATGCGCGTCACGTCTCACCTCTCTCGGCTTCTTGTATGGGCATGTCGAAGAGCTCGCCGATCAGCGAGGGCGGCCAATCGGCGCGCTCCACGGGCGAAACGTGTGACGAGCCACAGAGACCCGCCGGCTGAGGCTTCGGAAGACCGGCGCCATGTCCGGCCACTCCGCCGCCTAAGTCTCATCCGCGCTCATCCTCTATGTAGGGCTTGATGTCGAGTATCGGTGTGCCGTCCAGCATGTCCAGCCTCCTGACGTCAATATTCGACCCCCTGATCCCGAGCACCTCCAGGATCGACATTCCGATCGGGTTGGGCCTGATGGGGGAACAGATGCTGAACACGCCCATCTCCCTCCCGCGTTGCCCCGACGTCTGCCGGAGATACTCGGAATTAAACCCCGGGCTTCGATGGAAGTTGAAGATCACGACTATGCGCTGGCCCGCTTGGATGTCTCGAAGTCCTTCCGAATATATCTCGTCGATGACCAGTGTTCCCTCCACGTCGGAAACGCTCCAGTGCCGGGGAAGCTCTGTGACGCTGGTGCGGACGAAACCGATGGGCCTCAACTCGATGCTCATATCGGAAACTCCTCCTGTGCGCCTCGCCCCTTGCTACCACTTCACAGTACAACATACGGCGAAAGTCCTGATGCCAGCGTGGATATCCAGGGGACTTCCAGGCCCTTCCCGGATAGAGATTCAAGGCGCCTCCCCGCGCAGTGAGAGTGTCTGATAAAGGATAGAGCGTCACTCGAACGTGGGTCTTCGCACGACGATCAAACAGAGCTTTCTGGGTCTGCATTGAGGTCTATCGGGGAATTTCAGCCAGTCTCTGTACGGATTTCTTCTTCCGCGATCCGGTCGCCGCGGGGTAGAGCGTTACCCTGCGGTGGAGCCGTAGTCGTAGGTGGGCAGGGGGCCGCCGGCGTCCCTCAGTACGTAGCCTTCGAACATGCGTTTTACGATGTTGGGCTCGCTCCCTGCGAGGTTGTGGTGCATGCCGGGGTCGTTCTGCACGTCGTAGAGCTTGGGGTCTTCGCCCTGGTTGGTGCTGAACATGACGTAGCGGTCGTCGCGGGCCCAGACGTGGTCGTTGTAGCCGAGCGAGAAGTGTGGCCTCGCCTCCGGTTCCCCGCCGTCGAGCACGACTGAGAGGTCTTCGCCATCAAGCTCCTGCTGGGGCTCTATCCCGAGGAAGCCGAGGATCGTGGGCGCCACGTCGTGGGTCGAGGCGTAGTATTCGCTCGTCTGGCCGGCTCCCATGCCTTCAGGGTGCCTTATGAGGAACGGTATATCCGTAACCTCGGGCCAGAGCACGTTGTCGGGCTTACCCGTGTAGCCGTGCTCGCCGTGGGCGACGCCGTGGTCTGAGAGTAGGATGAGCAGGGTGTTCTCGAAGAGGTTCAGCTCTTCCATCTTGTCGAGGAAGTGGCCGAGCCAGCGGTCCATCATCGTGAGTTCCCCCGAGTAGCGCGCCTTCATCCTCTCCAGCTCCCTGGGCTCGAGGTAGTCGCTCGGGCCGTAGATCACCGAGAACGGTTCCTTGAGGTTGTAAGGCTCGTCGTCGTACATCGAGACGTAGTGATCGGGCGGGTCCCAGGGCTCGTGCGGGTCGTAGCTGTCCACGGTAAGGAAGAAGGGGCCACCCTTGCTCAGGACTTCGAGGTAATCCGCAGCCTGGGAGAAGACCATGGGGGAGAACCAGTCGGACTCCGTCTTCCTCCCCTGCACGTTGGCGAAGTACTGGCGCATCTGGCCCGTCATGGCGGGAACGTTGCCCTTGAGCAGGGCCTGATCCACCTTGTCGCGCGGGTACGTCCAGATGGGCTTGTAGTTGTCTGTCGTCTGGCCGCGGAAGAAGTCGAAGACGTCGAAGCCGCGGTGCATGTCGTACGATGGCTTCATCTGGTGCATGTTGTCCGTCACGAAGTACGTTCCGTAACCGGCCGAGCTCATCATCTGGGCGAGCGTAGTCTGGTCCAGGGGGATAGGCTCCCAACCCTGCAGGATTATGTCCTCGCCCTTCGGTGGCTTCCAGTCCCTGAAAGGCCATGTCCGTCTGCCCGTGTGTATGGCCCTCCTCGCGCAGATCGTCGGTATGGACTCGGGGTACGCCTGGGTGAAGCGCAGGCTGTCCTTCGCGAGGGCGTCCAGGTTGGGGCTGTGGATCGTATCGTTGCCGTATGCGCCGATGTGATCCTTCCTCAAACTGTCGATGATCACCAGCACCACGTTCGTGCCTTCTTTGAGGGTGGGACGACCGTTCCTGATGTTGCGTATGCGCTCGGTGAGGTCGCAGCCCGTCGCCCCGAGAAGCGTCGCCCCGGCCATTCCCGCACCGGTCAGCTTGAGGAAATCTCTACGAGTTAGTGTACGTGCTTTGCGCGGCCTCACGAGCCAAGAGGGTACTACGCAACGGTGCGCGCTACAAGCCGAAGGGGGAGGTTAGTGCCGTGAACCGGTCTACGTGGGCCAGCGTGGAGGGCTGCTAGAATTGGCTCATGAAGAGCGTTGTGGCCGTGGGGATCGGAGTGTTGCTCGCGCTCGTGCTCGGTCTTCTTGTCGTGCAGGGGATATTCGCACCGATCTTCACGCGCTTTTTCGGCCTGGAGCGGTCCGGTCCCGCAGCCCTGCCTGTTGTCTTGCTGGTCTTCGCCGCCGCCTTCTCCTTCTACTTCGGCGGGATGGCCGCCAGCTACAAGGCCCCTTCCCGCCATCGCCTGCACGGCGTCTTGGTCGTCCCCGCGGCCTTCGTCCTCTCGTCGGGTCTCAACCTCATCACGGGGAAGGGATTCTTACCAGGCGTTGAAGATGCGGGTGCCGTAGGGCTTGCCGTCGTCTTCCTGGTCGTCTCGGCGACGGCTTCCTACGTCGGAGGGCACCGCGGAAAAGCACTCTACGTCCATAACCAGAAGGTCGCGAGGCGTCAGCCCCCTGGCTAGCGGGCCCGGATCCCCATCATCAAGCGTCCCCTCGAGTCCATCCTGGCGTTGGGCTGCCGGCTAGAGGCTTTGACCTCGGCCGAGTCGTCGCCCGTGCCAGTGAGGTAGACCCTTGGTTCCTCGATCCCCTCCGTAGGGTCGGAGACGTACCGGCGCCAGGCCATGTCACCCCAGAGGAACGTGAGCGTGGGCTTCCCCGGGGTTGCGCCGTCGAGCGAGGCGTGGACCTTCGGAAGACCGAGTGCTTTGGAGATAGAGGCGACGGTCCTCGCGTGCTCGCTCTCGTTGAACAGCGCGATCCCCTCCCTCAGCCTGCGTTCGGGGTCGGAGAGCCGCTTGAGGCTCTCGAGGGCTTTCTGGAGCTCCTCCGCGTTGCGCCGGCTCTCCTCCCTGGCTTCCCGAAGCCTCGCTTCAAGGTCCTGAACCTTCTCTTCCGCGAGTATCTTCTGTGCCTCGACCTCCTCCAGACGTCCCTCCGGCTCGCCTTCAGCTTCCCCGGCCCTTTCCGGGCGGGCCGCGGATAACTCCTCGCCGCGCATGCCTACCTGCAGTTCGCCCAGGACCTTCTGCAGCTCGTTCCTGCTGGCCTCGGACTCTTCCAGAGTCTCTTCCAGCTCGGTGATGCGGTTCTCGTAGTCGGAGATCTCCGCCCCGAAACGCTCTACCACCCGCTCGAGGTCCGCTTCGGCTGAGGATTTCTGGGCGAGCCTGGCGGCTTCGAGCTCGGTCAGGCGCGCCGTGTAGGCGCGCACCTCGGTCTCGCGCTGGACCGTGGCCTCCCTCAGGCGCTCGTCGAGGGCCCAGGTCTCCTGTTTCCGGCGCTCGTCCTCGGCAGCGAGCTGCTCCTGGTGCTCGCGGCGCAGGTGCGCGGTCTCCTCAGCGTGGCGCGCCCTGAGCGCTCTGTTGTCCGCCTCCCTCTGGGCCTGGATGGCCGCGACCCTGCGGTCTGCCGCCCCTTTCGCCTCCGCGAGCCTTGCCGCCTGCGCCTTTCTCAGGTCGTTCTCACGCCTCTCCGCGAGCGACTTTACCTCCCGCAGCTCATTCTTGCGCCGTTCCTCCGATTCCAGGCGGGCCGATTCGAGCTCTTCGCGCAGCGACTCTATCTCCTTTTGCTGCGTCTCGATCACGGCCTGGTAATCTTGCTGAAGCTCCAGCTCCCTTCCTGCCGCGGCGTTCCTGAGGGCCTGCACGGCCGCCGTCTGCCGCTCGTCCGAGGCGCTTCGCTCCTCAGCCAGCCTTCGCTCGAACTCTTCCGTCAGGGTACGCTCAAGGGCATTCGCCTGCTCCTCGGCCGCGCGGCGGGCCGACTCCAGCTCGGTCGCGTGGCGCGCTTCCTGCTCCTGGTAGCTCGTCCGAAGCTGCTCCTCCCACTGCTCGGAGGCACTCTTCAGGGCTTCCATCTCCTCCCTGTAGCGGGCCTCGAGGGCTTCGCGCTCGCGCCGGAACTCTTCCTTCAGGGTGTCGAAGCGTGTCTCGGAAGAGGCCGCATCCACGTCGGCACGGCGCTGGTCTTCCAGCCTGCGGCGCACCTCTGCGAGCTCCTTTATGTGTTCGTTGCTAAGGCGGAGCTGCTCGTCTGAGTGCTGCTGCTTGAGACCGGA
>DASSJP010000257.1:0-7604 GCA_035691165.1 Rubrobacter sp. | reverse complement strand
CGGAGATTGTAGATCCGCCGTCCGCGCGATGCTCTTGATCGTCGCCCCCTTGAAACCCTTAGCAGAGAACTCATTGAAAGCCGCCTCCAGGATCTGCGCCCGCCTGTCCGATTCCTCCGACAAAATCCTCCTTTATTGATCGTTTAATCAAGAACTCTACTCCTGATAGAACGTTCAGTCAAGAGCTGTGACGGTATCCTGTGTGAGGGCGAATATGAAGGCGGTGTGGTGGAAGGAGGTGGGGGCGGCGCGGGAGGGGTATGCGGGATCGGGGTCCTATATTAGGGCGCGATGGGGTAACAGGAGCCGTGCCGCGGAGGTTTTCGGGGAGAAGTGGCGAGAAGTCGCGGAGGACGAAGAGTATGTCGGGCTCGAGGACGAGTACAGGCGCTGAAACGAGTAGCGATCTCGGGCGTATACCTAAGTGAAAGAGCAGTCGAAAGCAAGGAGAAGTCCATGCGCAGTCCCGTAATAGCCGCCATCCTCAGCCTCATCGTCGCCGGGCTTGGTCAGATCTACAACGGCCAGATAGGCAAAGGTCTCATCTTCATAGTCATCCAGCTCATAAACGGCGCGCTGACGGCCGTTTTGATCGGCTGGATCCTGCTCCCCATCGTCGGTCTCTGGGCCATGATCGACGCGTACATGACCGCGAAGCACAACAACGAGAGGTACGGTTTCAGGTAGAAGCTGCCTGTAGCCTTTGTCAATAATTGAGCCTCCGGCGGGGCCTTTTCGGGGAAGTGGAGATAGCCGTCCTGCACAGGTATGCTATTGTCGCAAGGGACGAGAGAGGAAGGTGGGAGCATGGCAGGGGGAACGGTGAAGTGGTTCAGCGACGAGAAGGGCTACGGGTTCATCACGCCCGACGACGGGGGCGAGGACATCTTCGTTCATTTCTCCGGCATAGAAGGCACCGGGTTCAAGTCTCTCAATGAGGGCGACAAGGTGAGCTACGAGCCTGGCCGGGGCAGGAGGGGCGAACAGGCGAACAACGTGCGCAAGCTAAGCTAACCGGCAAACGCTTGTAGGTAATCGGCGGCACCTAGCTTCGCTGGGGCCGCCTTTTCGTGGAAGGAACTACCTGGTCAGTTCGGGAGGATCGACATTAAGGGCTCCAGCCTTCCTCATGCTCGCCAAGAAACTGACAAGATAGCCCTATTGAGGATGTGCCGCGGGACGCCCCTTTGCTACCGTTACGTTCGTTACCTAACCGGAGGTGGGAATAAGAGAAGGGTGCCGGCGGTATGTGTCGGGATAGCTATGGCCGCACTTGTAGTCGTGGTGGTAGGAACGGTGCCCGAGAAGGTAGACGCCGCATCGAAATTCAAGTTAGTCACCTGGATCTTCCGTAGTACTTCGTCCATATCCGTTTCTGAAACAGATACGGTTGGCGCTTCCGCACCCTATCCCTCTCCGATCGATGTCTCGGACCTCCGACGGGTCGAGATCCGCGACGACAACGTTATCCTCCAGAACAATAGCGTCGACTCTTCCGATGACATGGACGTGATGTTCTCTCATCGCGGGTTGAACCGCACGATATTCTCCGATGTCGGCGGCGATAACAACGTCGTCGACACTACCTTCGCTTTCGACGACGAAGCCGCCGTACTTCTACAGGACACAACCCCGCCAAATCGTGACTCGATCAAGCCGACATTTCTCAAGAAGGTCTCGACGGAGATCCTGCCTGAGAGGCAGTGTTCTTCGACTCAGGTGAACCGCTCGAACGGTGCGGACCTCCTTCAGGTAGTATCCGTCCTATGGACGAACGAGATCTGCTGACGCTGGTGAGCGCCATCACCGCAATAGAGGAGGCCGTCTCTGCCGTGGTTCTCGAAGTCGAGCGCGACAGGCTGCGCGAGAGCTCCCTCGCCCGACTCTCCACGGTCGAGGCCGAACTCAACAGGAGCCGGCTCGCGCTGGAGAAGATCATCCGTGAAGAGACGGGATAGAAGGAGTTCAGTTTGCCGCTCCTTGCTTTGCCAGGGACTTTTGCCAAACATCTCCAGGCAGATCAAAGATAGATCGTCTGCCGAGCGTCGTGGGCGTGACACGCGTCCTTCGCTGACCTGCTAATTCGCACATCCGCCGGTGCTGAGGGGGGTGGTGCGGCTGGTTGCGGCCCTGAGGTCGCGGCGGATTATGTGGGCGGGGATGCCGTAGCCTGCGTTGTCCGAGTCGGTGCGGCTGGCGAAGATGGTGGAGACGACCCGCCCGTCCGCGTTGACGGCGGGTCCACCAGAGTTGCCCGGCCTCACGTACACGCGGAAGGTGGTGACGATGCGTTCCACGGGGCCGCGGTTGTAGGCGTCGCTCGAGATGACACGCCGCGTCGCCCCAGTGCGGGCCGGCTCGATATCCAGCGGGCCGTTCTCGGGGTACCCGATCACGGCCGCGGCTTCGCCCGGCCTGGGCGCTGTCAGAGGAAGCGGGGTCAGGCCGAGGCCGTCTACGCGCAGGACGGCTATATCGTTCCTCTCGTCGAAGACGACGACCTCGGCAGGCAGGCGCCTGCCTGTGCCCCCGATCTGTACCCTCGTCGCACTCTCCCCTGCGACCACGTGGGCGTTGGTGACTACAAGACCCCGGCCCGCCACCCAGCCCGAGCCCTCCACGCCGTAACCGCAGGCAATGCCCGTCACGCGCAGCGTACTCGCGCTCGCCGCCTGAACCTCGGGGTCTCTGACAATGCTCCCTTCCGGGGCGGCGACGCCCGGTTCGGGGCCATGGATCTGGGGCAGTGGGTCGAGATCGGCGACGGCCTGCGTGAGGAGCTCCGAGGGCATCCGCTCGTTGAGGGCCTGCAAGATCCTGGACTCCTGCACGGCCGGGTGCAGCCCCTCGAGGGGTGGTGACTGGAGGGCGAAGACGCCGACAGCCCATACCAGCACGAGGGAGAGCGCAAAACCCAGAACCGCCCCGCCGAGTCCATCGAGCGCTTCGGAGGTCGGGCTGGAGAGACGGTTCCTGAGCGAGCCGCCAATGGTGCGGGCGACGACCTCCCCGAGTACAGCGAAGGCCAGAATGCTCCCTAGCGTAATCCCCGCACCGTAGATCGGGTTCCCGTCATCGGGCATCAGGGACGGTGCGATCCTCGACCCCACCGAGGCCCCGACGACCACGCCTACCAGCGAGAAGACGCCGGCGAGGAAGCCCGTCCTCGCGCCGCGCAACACGGACAGGAACACAAAGAGGGCAATGATCAGATCCAGCGCAGCCATCCGTGAGATTCTACATTGCAGTACGCCGCTTCGCGCCTTTCAGCACGCTCCGGACCTTCGGCCTTCGCTTTCAGCACTTCAGCTTCATCCCTACTAGAGCCTCGCATGACGCCTCCCACCCGGCTGAATTGCTGAGAGCCGCCTGATGGCGGCGTGCTGACATGCGAACAAGCTGGCGCAGCCAGCTTGTTCGCCAATTGCCGATATAATCCACGAGCGATGAGGGCCGAACAGTTCATACCGGAAGTACAGCGGGTGTTCGAGAGGAACGGTGAGCCGGGCTACCGTCTCGGGCAGGCCTACGCCGCCCTGGCTGGATCTCTTGTGCGCGACTGGGAGGAGGCGACTAGCCTGCCGCAAGGTTTGCGCGGGACGCTCAACGAGGAGGCCCCGGCCGCGTTACTTGACCTGCGACGCACCTGGCGGGCGACCGACGGTACGAGGAAGTACCTTTTCTATACCCACGACGGGCACGCCATAGAGACGGTTATGATCCCCGAGAAGGGCCGCCACACCGTTTGTATCTCGACCCAGGTCGGGTGCCCGATGGGTTGCAAGTTCTGCGCAACGGGGTTGCTCGGCATCAAGCGTAACCTCAAGACGCGCGAGATCGCCGAACAGGTCTTCGTCGCAGCAAGGGACATCGCGCCCGAGAGGGTATCCAACGTCGTAGTTATGGGGATGGGCGAACCCATGCTCAACTACAAGGAGACGCTCGGTGCGCTCAAGGTCTTGAACGACCCTGACGGGTTCGGACTGGCGGCGAGGCACATCGCGGTCTCCACCAGCGGACTCGTGGACAAGATCCGGCGCTTCGCCGACGAGCCCGAGCAGTTCCACCTTGCGATCTCACTCCACACCCCATTCGAGGACGAGCGACGCGAGATCATGCCGGTCGCGTCCCGCCACACCATCCCGGAGCTTATGGATGCGGCCCGCTACTTCGTGACGCAGACGCGCCGCAAGCTGTTCTTCGAGTACACGCTGCTTGCCGGGGTAAACGATCAGCCGCGTCACGTCGAGGCTCTGGCGAAGCTCCTCGACCATCCGCTCTACCATCTGAATCTGCTCCGTTTCAACTGGACGGACACGGGGTTTTCGGCCACCTCGAAGCGCGACGCGAGGGAGTTCCTGCGGTACGCGAGGGAGCTCGGCCTCTCGGCGACGCTTCGCCCGAGCCGGGGCCAGGACATAGATGCCGCGTGCGGCCAGCTCGCCGCGAAGGACTTGCGAGGGCGTCCCGCCGTCCCCATGGTTTGAAGGCCGAACCCGCAGAGAGGCTCGACCCGCGGGCGAAGACTCTGTGGAGGATAACGGGCATGCTCAACATGCTTCCGCTACTTTTTGGAGCTGGTATCGCTAGCTGGGCGCTAGTGCGGTTCGGTGGTGTCGCCTTCATCGTCGGGATACTGCCCGTGCTCGCAGTACTCGCTCTGGCCGGCGTGGTCGTTGGGATGGCACCAGGGTTGCGGTGGAGGAGGTGGCGGTATGAGATCCGACCCGACGAGGTGGATTTGCAGCGTGGGATCTTGTGGATCAGCCGTACACTGGTGCCGCTGGCCCGCATCCAGCACGTGGATACCAGACAGGGACCTTTGCAACGCCGTTTCGGGCTCTCGACCGTCGTCTTCCACACCGCAGCCGGGGCGAACCACATCCCGGAGCTCGCGACCCCCGTCGCCGAGGAGGCGCGGGACCGCATCGCCGCGTTGACCAAGGAGCGGGATGAGCTCTGAGCGGCACCTCCACCCTGTCGCTATGCTCATCGGGGCAATCAAGACGACCCGGCGCTGGATCAGCGCACTCGTCTTCCCCGGCATAGCGTTCCTCGTGAGCCAGGGGTTCAGCCTGTGGACCATGACCCTCTTCCTGTTGGGCTTCCTTGTCGTGGCTGTTCTGGCGGCGCTCTGGGGTTTCTTCTCCTGGCGGGCGACGACCTACGAGGTTACGGGCAGCGCCTTCAGGTTGCGCCAGGGTGTCTTCCAGAAGAACGAGCGTACGATACCGTTGGATCATGTCCAGTCTGTGGATACGGTGCAGGGGATCATCCAGCGGGTCTTCGGCGTCGTCGAGGTACGCATAGAGACCGCGGGCGGCGGCGCGAGCGAACCTGACGCCTCGCTCTCTGCGCTGGACCGGGAAGCAGCGGAGACGCTGCGGCGTGAGATCGAAGGTTCCCACAGGGAGAGGTCGGAGGAGACTGCTGGGCCAACCGTCCTCAGGCGGCTCTCGACGCGGGAGTTGCTGGTAGCCGGGGCCACGAGCGGTCAGATAGGGATCGCCCTCTCCCTGCTCGCCGTCGGGTCCCAGTTCATCGACAACTTCTTCTCCGAGGACTTCGTCCGAGGTCTCGTGGAGACCTTCGCCCCGAACTGGCTGATGGTTGTCTTGATCGTTGTGCCTGCCGGCACGCTCCTGGCCTGGCTTCTTGCGATAGCAGGAACGGTCCTCGCGTACTCTGGCTTCACGCTCTCCCGGGAGGGGAACTTCCTGTACATCAAGCGCGGGCTCCTCGAGCGCCGCGAGGCGACGATACCGCTTGCCCGCATACAGGCCGTCCGGATCTCCGAGGGCGTTCTGCGCCAGCCTTTCGGCCTCGCCGCCCTGCGCGTCGAGAGCGCCGGCTACGGCGAGGACGCAGGCGTCTCTACGACGCTCTTTCCTCTTTTGCCCCGCGACGAGGTCGCGGAGTTACTGACCGTTGCAGCCCCCGAGTTCGCCGTCGATCCAACCTTGAAGCCGCTCCCGCGCCGCGCCCTCAGACGCTACATAGTCCGGTCAATCAGTCCTGCTCTGTTCGTCGCTGCCGCTGCTGCGCTCCTCTCCTATATCGTCTTCGGGTCCGCCCTGGGACTCCTCGCTTTGCTCCTGGTACCACCCGCAGCAGCTTACGGATGGCTCCGCTACAGGGACGCCGGCTGGGCGTTCGAGGAGGACCGCCTGGTGGTGCGCTACAGGAGCCTGGGCCGCAAGACAGCCGTCGCGCCCCGGCGCCGGCTACAGTCGCGAGGCATGGTCAGGAGCCCTTTCCAGCGGCGCATACGGCTTGCGACATTCCTGGCCGAAGTCGCCTCCGGCTCCGGCGGATCGGCCCTGCGGATAATAGATCTCGACGCGAGAACCGCCGAGGCTCTGGCGGGCAACCTGGGGCCGGGAGCCTCTCTCGGGGAAGCGTGAGATTCCACTTGCCTGCTCGCGGGTGTGCCTGGGTAACTATGCGGAGGTTGTCTGAGAACCAGCGCTCTCCGGACCTGTGCCTGGCTATTCGCCGCAAATAGTTTCGGGGTTTGGGTACCTCGGAGGCGCAAGGCGCCGGAAAACAGTACCTCATAAGCCTGTTTCGATGTCTCGGCCTACTCTATGATCACTCCAGCGAGACGAACGAATGGGAGAATACGCGTGAGAAGACTTGTCGAGTTTGGCGCGGTAGATTCGTGGCAACAGGGCGGCGCACGTTACCTGCTTGCAATAGCTTTGGCGATAGTGCTTGGTCTGGCGGCTGCGGTGCCGGTATTCGCGGCGGACGGTCAGTATCAGCCAAGCATAGTCGGAGGAGATCCTGTACCTATTGGCAAGTATCCTTTTATGGTCTCCTTGCAGGCGAATACGGGCGGCGCTTCTCCCAGCAAAGAACACTTCTGCGGTGCCACCCTCATCGACTCCGATAGCGTGTTGACGGCGGCGCACTGCGCCGACTACATAGGCGCCGTTACCATTCCAGGTATCTCCGTGTCATATCGCGACGTGCGGATCGTGGTAGGCCTGACCGAGCTCGACAGCACGCAGGGACAGGTGCGTAAGATCCAGAGCCTCACGGACATCTCTATTCATCCGCGCTACGACCGCAGGAGGAGCACTTACGACGCCGCTGTGATCGACCTGAATCAGCCTGTACAGGACATCGCACCGATAAGTCTCGCCACGGTGGCCTCCAGGGACAGGCTCGAACGGCCAGGCACCTCGGCGCGGATCGCCGGTTGGGGCACCACGAAGATCGTTGGCCCCTTCGAGCAAAACCGGGATAACGTATCGAACCGTCTGCGGGACGCCACGCCGCCGATCGTCTCCGACGCCGAATGTGACCGGGCCTATAACGGGGATATCCAAAGGACGGTCCAGGTCTGCGCGGGCCATCGCGGGGAGGACTCCTGCCAGGGGGACTCAGGAGGGCCAATGTGGGCCACGACGAAGGCGGGCCGACGACAGATCGGGATCACCAGCAACGGCGTGGGATGCGGAACGAAACGCTTCCCTGGCGTCTACACCGAGGTGAACGCACCCGCCATAAGGACCTTCATCACCCAGGCTGCCGGCGGCTAGGAGGAAGCTCGCCGCTGCCGTACCCGGCAATACCTGACAGAAGAACGCGGTTCTTCA
>DASSJP010000256.1:0-11134 GCA_035691165.1 Rubrobacter sp. | reverse complement strand
CGCTAAGGAGTGGGAAGGGAAGCAGGAGCTTCCCGACCATCCTCGCGTTGTTGGGTGGAGGATCGACGCTGATGCCGGCGATCTGCGCCCCGCGCTTCTCGAACTCATCGATCTGCCTGGCGTAGCTGGCCAGGTGCCCGTTGCAGTACGAAGACCAGTCGCCCCTGAAGAAGACGAGCACCACAGGTCCAATCTCCAGCTGGCCTGAGAGGCTCCATGGATAGTCCTGCTGATCCGGCAGCTCGAAGTACGTTACCTTCTGCCCGACGTCCAATTCGGCCACCCGACGCTCCTCCTCTCGTGGACCCTCCAGGGTGCGAATATAGCATCGTCGGAGGAGTGGATGGAAGAGAGTGCTTCTATGGAAGGGACGCGTGCGTGGCGCCTAGCTGCCACCGCCGGTGTACTGCGACTGGACCGGGGTCTGGGTGTCGTTGTCCGCCGGGGGTATGGCGGGGACCACCGACTCCTCCAACGAGGACGCCGCGGGCGAAGCCGACGCCGATGCCGCCGGTGAGGCGTCAGGGGTCGCGCTCGCGTCCGTCTCCGCGGTGTTCGTGGGCGCGTCGCCGGGTGGGTCTATCAGACCGCTGGCCACCTCTTGCACGCGGGGCAGAGATCCCTGTCCACCCCCTTCCTGCGACAGGCCAAGCAGGACCGTACCCAGCAGGGCCAGAATTGCGGCGGCCACGACCGTCAGGGCCCGTGACGCCCTCCGCCTTCGCTGCCTGGCGTCTCTGCGGAGAACAGCCTGCGGCTGTTCCAGTCGCGGCTCTGTCGTGGCATCGGCCCTCGGACGCAGGCCGTCCCGCACACGTTCGAGGTCGGCCAGCAGCTCCGCCGCGCTCCCGTAGCGGTCGGCGGGGTCCTTGGCGAGGAGCTTCACGACCAGTGCGTTCATCTCCTCGGGGATGGCGGGGTTCAGCTTCCTTGGCGGACGCAGAGGCTCCGTGACGTGCTTCATGCAGACGGCCATAGGGTTGTCTGCGGTGTAGGGCAACTCGCCCGTGAGCATCTCGTAGAGGATCACACCGAGAGAGTAGAGGTCGCTCGCGGGGCTCACGGGTTCACCCAGGGCCTGCTCGGGCGAGATGTAGCCCGCCGTGCCGAAGATGGCGTTCGTCACGGAGATCGTGACCGCCGAGGCTGCCCTCGCAATACCGAAGTCCGTCACCTTCAGGTCTCCCGATGAGGTCACCAGGACGTTCTGGGGTTTGATGTCGCGGTGGATCACACCGTGATCGTGGGCCTCGCCGAGCGCGTCGGCGATCTGGGCCGCTACAGCAGCCGCCTTGCGAGGTTCGAACGGCCCCTTCTCCTCGATTCGCTTTTTCAGGGTACCGCCCGAGACGTACTCCATGGCGATGTAGCAGGTACCGTCCTCAGCCTCGCCCCTGTCGTAGACCTGGACGATGTTCGGATGGGAGAGGCGCGCGGCGCTGCGGGCCTCGCGGCGGAAGCGCTCGGCGAACTCCTCGTCGCGGACGTACTGGCTCCTCAAGACCTTGAGGGCGACGTCTCTGGCCAGTACCTCGTCGTGGGCGAGATAGACCTCGGCCATGCCCCCGCTTCCGAGAGACTCGGCCAGGACGTAGCGGCAGTCTACGGTCTTCCTGTGCATGAACTCATTCTAACCGCCGCAGGCAAAAGAGGATACACTGCACGCCCAGCATCATCCCGCAAACACAGGGTTTTACTGCGTGCTATTCGGCTGGTCTCCCCTGTCAGACCTTGTTCAACGGGACAGGATCCAGCGTTTCAGCCCTCCCGCCCAGTACTTGACTTTCTGCCACACGGAGGCCTCTTCGTAGCCTTTCTTGACGACGAGGGGGCTGCTGCCCACGCTGTGGCCGTCCACCGAAACCTCGACGGTGCCGAGCTTGCGTCCGGTCTTGGCGGCGGGGGGAGCCTTCGTGTGCGTCGGGCTGCGCTCGACCTCGAGGCCCGGGCCGGCCAGTCCTGAGACGCTCTTCGCGGCTACGAGCTTTACGGACTCGTCCCGACGGTACGGTAGTGATACTTCTCCGAAAGCATCTCCCTTCTCGACCAGAGGCTCACTTCCGTACTCGCCGAAGCCGTACTCGAGCGCCGTCCTGGCGGCCTCGAAGCGCTGCGTGTCTCCGGCAGCGTGGAGCACCACCGCTATGTAGGACTCGCCGCCGCTCTCGGCCGAGGCGACAACACAGGGTCCTGCGCCGATCGAGGTGCCCGTCTTGACGCCTGTTGCCGGACCGTATTCGTAGCCAGAGTTCGGAAGGATCAGCAGGTTGGTGGTGACGATGTCTATCTTCCTGTTCTGGGTGCTTATGGTGGCCTGTGGCTTGTTTACTATCTCCCTGAACTCGGGGTACTTCATAGCCGCCCTGGCTATCTCTGCGAGGTCGCTGGCGCTCGAGTAGTGGTCGCGATCGTCGACGCCGACGGGGTTCTCGAAGTGGGTGTTCTTCAGGCCCATGGATTTGGCCTTCTCGTTCATCATCTGGACGGTCTGGTCCGCGCTGCCGTCGCCGAGGTGCTCCGCGAGGGCGTAGGCAGCCTCGGTGGCCGAGGGGACGAGGGCCGCCGTCAGGGCGTCCTTTACTGTCAGGCGCTCGCCCGCTATAAGCCCGGCGTTGCTGTAGACGGCTCCTACTACGTACTGCTCAGCCTGCTTGGAGATGGTTACCTCTTCGTCGAGGTCAACGCCCTCGTCCAGCGTCACAAGGGCGAGCATGATCTTCGTGGTCGAGGCTATCGGTACCCGCTTGTCAGGGTTCTTGCCGGCCAGGTACAGGCCCGTGTCGGCATCGATGAGCGCCCAGGAACCGGCGTTCAGGTTCGGGGCTCCAGGGGGCGACTGAGGCGCCTTCTCCTGGGCCACGGCCCGGTCGAGGGAGGACCCTGGCGCGAGGACCAGCAGGATCACGAGTGCGATCACGGTCGCGACGCCTTTCACAAGGTTCATTCTTGCTCGCACCCGCTGCTCTCCTCTACCTTGGTAGCCGGGTCTCCCGGCCGCACTCCCCTTGCAACGATTCCGCAGGCGGCGGACGGGAGTATTTTGCACGAGAGGACAGCCCCTTACCACCCCTTGAGACCTTATTCTGAGGCCGGTGCCGCCGGGTATGGAGAAGAACAGGAGCATTCACCGTTGCCGCTACGATGCGGTGGGGTTACGCTTATGGTGGTGGTCCCGGCTCTTTCGACGAGAGGAGGATGCATGGGAGACCGTCAGAGGAGGCTGGCCAGAGAAGACCTCGAGGCCATGCGCCAGGAGTTCGTAGTCGGCGATCGCGGAGGCGATCTGGACGACGACCTCCATCAGATCCGCCGCAGCGCCAGGCTGGGCGTGAGTCCAGAGGAGTGGGCCAGGGCGCGGGGCGTGGCGACGGCCTACGCCAGGGCGCTTCGGAGGTACCTGGATCAGGGATGAAGTCTGGCCGTGAACGCCCTGATTTTTTCGAATCGCGCACAAAAAATCACTCATTTGGGGGATGCGCCTCCTGCTCCTGGCATCGTAAAGTATCGTCAGACCGGGCGAGGTGCACCTCCCAGGAACCCTGGACCCGGCCATATTACCCGTAGGATCGGGCCTTCGGTACCTTCCCCCTCCTTACCGGCCCGATCCTTCTCCATTGGAATGACCCCGCCCGGAGCACGCTCCTTCTGTCGGAAGTCCCGAACGAGCCGCGGACAAATGAAGATTGAGGCGCAGCGAAAGATCTCGAGATAAAAGCCTGCCAACGGACTGGATCGACCCGGAATCCAGCCTCTCCTCGCGCCCTCAGCCCACGAGAGCATCTTCTTTACCAATTCACCCTCGATCGTTACCGGATCGTTGCAGCGACGTTACTATGATCCTTTAGACTACGCTCTGTAAACCACCCGAGGAAGAGAGAGGGGACCTCATGAGGATCCCGCCGACGGGATACCTGACGCTGGCGTTGCTCTGCGTGGCCTGCGGCGTCGCCTGGGCTTTCACCGGGACCTTCTCCGTACTCGCGGCGATGCGCTGGAGGGATTAGAGAGATTGGGTTTTCTCGACCTGGGATATCCGTGGTGGCTCTTGCTATCTGTGCTCGTCGTGTTCGCTCTGCTCCTTTACTACATACTGACCGGAAGGGTGTCAGATAGGCTGGTCGTGCCTCTGGCCATCGTCCTCGCTCCTGTGTGTACCGTGGCCGCTGTGGCGGTTGCCGTGGTGTTGTCGGTATTGCTGTCCCCGAGCTACGAAACACCGACGGATTCAACGGAGCAGCCCGTTCAGACAGCGCCAGCCACCAACATGGAACCCACGCGCCTCGAGACGACCGGCCCGACGGCGTCACCAAGTGCTTCACCAAGCGCCTCACCGGGTGCTTCTCCGTCCGCTTCTTCGACGGCGTCGCCGTCTCCATGAGCGGGTGGCACCGCGCTTACCTTCAACTTCCGTCAGGGGACGCCCTGCTCCGCTCGAAGGGTGTTGCCGTTCCGTTACCGAACGTTTGCCTCTCTGTTACCCGCGACCGCCGTGCGGGGGGTAAGGTCTGGTGCAACCGGCGCCCGCACTCTCCTATCTTTCCCTCTCGTCACAGCAAACGGGCGCCGGACTCCTCCCGGCCCGTTCCTGGTTCGCCTCGTTGGCCGCGTGTTCTGAGAGATCCTCTCCCGACGGGTATAAACTCCTGAAGGATTCGAGCTAGATGGAGGTAGTTTCGTGAGGGTTCTGGTCGCTGGAGCGCACGGCAAGACGGCTAGGCGTCTGGTAAGGATGCTGGTCAATGAGGGCCACCAGGTCAGGGGGCTCGTCCGCAAGCAGGAGCAGACGGATGACGTCGAGGCGGACGGTGCCGAGCCCGTGCTGGTCGATCTCGAAACCGAGGAGGTGGAAGGGGGGATCGGAAAGGCGGTCGATGGATGCGACGCTATCGTCTTCGCCGCAGGAGCCGGACCTGGGAGCGGGGCCGCGCGCAAGGAGACGATGGACTACGGCGGGGCGGCGAAGCTGGTCGAGGCCGCGGAGGAGCGCGGGGTGCGCCGCTATCTGATGCTAAGCTCGATGGGCGCAGGCGACCCCGAGGGAGGCCCCGAGGCGATGCGACCCTACCTCCACGCCAAGGCCCGCGCCGACGAGCGCCTAAAGAACAGCGGGCTAGACTACACTATCATCCGCCCAGGCAGCCTGACCGAAGATGAGGGAACGGGCACCATAGAGGCTGCCGAACAGCTCGGGAGGCGCGGTGAGATCCCCCGCGAAGACGTCGCCCGTACCTTCGCCGTCGCGCTCGAAAGCGAGAACACCCACCACAAGACCTTCGAGATCCTGTCCGGAGAGACCCCGATCCCGGAGGCCATTGCGCAACTCTAGGAGGCGTGTCTCGAGATAGCCCCCGTCTTTGTGGCGTATCGCGGGCGGTTGAGATATCTTCTCCTGGAGATCCAGGATACGGTTGGTGCAGAGATGGCGTTCGGCAAAAATAGACCTCCCCTTGTGCCCGATCCGGGACAGCAAGTGCAGTTGCTGTCCGAGGACGGTTCGCGTATCGAGGGCTTCCGGGCCGTCTCGGCGCCCCTGACCACGGAAACGGGGGAGATAATTATCAGGGTGGCGATCGAGGAGGAATACAGGAACTCGAGGAGGGAGGGACGCCGCGCCGTAAGCATGGCCTGGCCACTCGAGAAGGTAGAGGTGTTCGTGCCCTGGTACAAATGGCAGCGGTGGTTCACGAGGTAGGGGATCTCCCCGCGTTACCGGTCTGGCAGGTCCTGGATCTCGTGGTGCACCCCGCGGAGGCTAGGGTAGATCCTCTGGTAAACCCTGCGGAAGGCGGCGTCGTAGAACGGGACCTCGTCCGAGACCGGCTCGACGGGGCTCTCGGCGTAGCGCAGCTCCTCCAGTGCCGAGGGAACGTCGGCGTACACGCCTGCGCCTATCCCGCCAAGAATAGCCGCCCCGAGGCTTGTCGCCTCCTCCACGCCGACCACGGTGATCTCCTGGTTCAGGACGGTGGCTTTGATGCGCATAAGGAGACGGTTCTGTGTGCCGCCGCCGATTGCGTAGATGTCCCGCAACCTGTCTACGCCCAAGTGGGCGAGTAGCGGTTCGAGCGAGTTGCGGGAATCGTAAGCGAGCCCTTCGAGCACCGCCCGGAAGAGCTCTCCGCGCTTGACATCCATGCTAAGTCCGACCAGGGCTCCCCTTGCTGCGGGATCGACGTGCGGCGGGTTCGCGAGGCGCAGGTGCGGCAGGAAGAAGACGCCAAGAGACCCTGGCTGGACCTCCTCTGCCTCCGCGACGAGGGTGTCGTAGTCCACACCGCCCAGGGCTTCCCGCAACCATTCGACGCTGGCTCCCGAGGTGTACTGACCGCCGAAGACGTAGTACCGGCCGGCCACGTGGGCGCCCTGGGTGTAACCCTGATGCCCGACCTGGGGGTCTGTGAGAGGACGCTCCAGCGGCATGAAGATGGCCTCCGCCGTACCGAGAGAGTTCAGCATCGTGCCAGGCTGCGTGACGCCGACCGCGAGCGCGCCGCAGACGTGGTCGTGGCCGCCGGTCGCGACGCAGGCGCTCTCAGGAAGTCCTGTCGCCGAGGCGGCATCGGGCGTCACGTGGCCGAGGAACGAGCCGCCCCCTTTCAGGGGTGCGAAGAGATCCGGGGAGATGCCGACCTCCTCGAGCAACTCCTCTGCCCACCGCAGCCTGTGCAGGTCGAGGGCCATAGTGCGCGAGGCCAGCGAGTAATCCGTGGCCGCAACGCCGCACAAGCGGAACGCCATGAAGTCGGCGACGTTCAGCCAGGAGGTGGTGCGCGAGTAGGCCTCCGGCTCGTTCTCCTTGAGCCAGAGTAGCTTGCACAGGCCGAAGATCGGTTTCAAAGAGAGGCCCGTCAGGCCGAAGAGACGGTCCTGCCCGATGACGCGGCCCAGCCTCTCTGCCTGTGGACGCGCCCGCCCGTCGAACCAGGCGATGATGTCGTGGGTGGGCTCGCCTCCGGAGTCGAGAGGAACGGCCGCCTCACCTATGCTGGCGACGGCTATGCTCGCCACGTGGCGGGGATCGTCGAGCTTCTTCGTCACCCGTCGCAAAGTCGCCGCGAACGAAGTCCACAACTCCTCGGGGTCGTAGTGGGCCCTGCCTGGCTTCGGGTAGCGGGTGGGAGTCGGCGAGCTCGCCCCTTCCACGGCCCTGCCGCTACGGTCGAAGGCCACGACCTTCATATTCGTCGTGCCGATGTCGGCCCCGATCAGGAGCGGTTCCGCGTTCATAGGATGGCAGGGCCTTTCGAGGTCAGGTAGCTTTGTCCGTTTTGCACGGCTTCTTATCATACTGTCGATGAAAGTCCGGGGCAGCCTGGCCGAGGGCGCCTGATCTCTCGTGAAAAGCGTCACTGGTGCTCTATGCTGTATCGCGTGAGATCTTCCGCGAGTCGTTAGGGGGGAGGCGTATCTCCAGGACTGTTCTGCGCAACGTGCTGTACCTGGCTTCGGTGGGGTTGGCCGTACACCTGATCCTGCCCCAGATACCCGGCCTGGAACGCTCGGCCGAACTCGTGGCGAAGGCCGCTCCCCTCCTTGTGTTCGCGGCGTTCGTGGCCGAGGTCACGAGCGAGGTGTGCTACGCCGAGTTGCTCGGTCGCTCGGTGGCGGCTGCGTCGAGGATGGGGACGACTATAAGGTCAAGGAGCCGAAGTGGCCTCGGTCCCTGGTTCACGTTGCGCCTGACGGTCTGCGGGTACGGTGCCGCACACATACTGCCCGGCGGAGGGGCTGCCGCGGCGACGGTGACCTACGGGGCGCTTCGGGCCCGTGGGGTGGACCGCAAGGCAGTCGGGCTGGCCGTGGCGGCGGTCTCCGGGCTCGTGTACGGGGCACTCGTCGTCCTGTTCTCCGGAAGTTTGCTGTACATGTTCATCCTCGGTGACCTGACTCCGGCCCAGAAGGCCCTCACGCTGGTGGCCGCGGTGCTCGTGGTGGCTGGCACCTTCGCAGGCTACGTCGCCTACCGGAAACCCCGCGTGGCGCGGCGAATACTCGGGGACATAGTCCACCGGACGGTCCGGGTCGTACGCCGCCAGTACGGAAGGCGTGAGGCCGACGAGTTGATAGACCGACTGGCGGATCGCCTGGGCGAGGAGCTGAGATCCCTGCGCCGGCAGGTCCGCAGCCGCCCGCTGGAGGTCCTCGGGTGGTGCTGCCTCGCCTTCGGCTACTGGGTGTTCGACGCCCTTTGTCTCGTCCTGATTTTCCTCGCGCTCGGGGTGCCCGCGGGCGTCGGAGAGTTGCTCGTTGCCTACGGCATCGCCACGGCGGCCGGTGCGCTCCCGCTGACACCCGGCGGCATCGGGGTGTTCGAGGCCACCATGCTCGCCACCCTCGCCGTATTCGGGGTCGGCTCGGAGGCTGCGATACCCGTCCTCGGGTACCGTCTCTTCAACTTCTGGCTGCCGATCCCCCTCTCCGCGCTCCTCTACCCAACCCTCCGAATAAGTAAGAACAGATGATGCGGCAAGAATAGGCCCTTCCATCGGGTGTCCGGCGTATAATGTCCGTCCGTGATCGTGGATAGCGCCATCTATGTCGATGGAAAACGGACGGAATCTTCCGGGCTGGAGGGGATCGGGCGTACCAGGAGCGAGCGGGGTGGGTTCGCCTGGATCGGGCTCGTCGATCCGGACGAGGAGGAGTTCGCCTCCGTGACCCGCGAGTTCGGCCTGCACGAGATGGCAGTGCAGGATGCGATCAAGCCCCACCAGCGTCCCAAGCTGGAGCGTTACGGGGACGCGCTCTTCGTGGTGTTCAAAACGGCGCACTACCTGGACGAAGAGGAGCGGGTGGAGTTCGGCGAGATCCACGTTTTCCTGGGACGTGACTTTATCGTCACCGTCAGGCACGACGAAGCATCGTCGCTCGAAGGCGTCAAGAAAGCGCTGGAGAGCGAGCCCGAATTCCTCCGCAGGGGCACCGAGGCTGTGCTCTGGGCCGTGATGGACCGGGTAGTGGGCGACTACGAACCCGTGGTGGAGGGGCTGGGGAACGACCTCGACGAGATCGAAGAGGAGGTATTCGGAGGCAACGCGGGCGTCTCGCGCAGGATCTACGAGCTCTCGCGGGAGGTGCTGGGGTTCCGCCGGGCTGCTCAACCGTTGACCAAAGTCCTTGAACACCTGCTCGGAGAATCTAAAGACTTCGACCGCGAGGTGGCACGCAGGATGCGCAGCGTGCACGACCACGTCCTGCGGATATCGGAGCAGAGCGAAGGCTTCCTCGAGCTTCTCTCGAACATCCTCAATGTCAACCTCACCCTCGTCAGCGTCGAGCAGAACGGATCGATGCAACGCCAGAACGTGCAGATACAGAAGATCTCGGCCTGGGCCGCCATCGTGGCCGTGCCGACCTTGATAACGGGCGTCTACGGGATGAACTTCCGCTACATGCCGGAGACGCACTGGCTCCTCGGCTACCCTTTTGCCCTCGCGCTCATGCTGGTGATCTCCGGCCTGCTCTACCTCGGCTTTAGACGCGCTGGATGGCTGTAGACGAGCGACGGGTAGTGAGGACCGTCCGTTTCGTGGGGCGCCCGAACTTTACTCCACAGACTGTCGCGATGAGGCTGGATGGTCATATCGTCAAGAGCCGCTCGCCATCCTCTTGCGCAGGTCGATCTCAATCTGCTCCAGGCTGCGCCTCTTCGTCTCAGGCACCAGGAAGTAGATAAACAGCGCCGCGACGATGCAGACACCGGCGAGGATCCAGAACACGGCCGATCTCCCAATGAGGGCGAC
Source organism: Rubrobacter sp. (assembly GCA_035691165.1). Taxonomy (GTDB): domain Bacteria; phylum Actinomycetota; class Rubrobacteria; order Rubrobacterales; family Rubrobacteraceae; genus Rubrobacter_D. The sequence goes on along the minus strand of DASSJP010000256.1, from coordinate 1,391 downwards.
GAGCGGGAGGAAGGCCCGGGCGACCACGAAGTTGGCCCCCCAGTTACTCAAGGCGGACACGCCAGTGCCCCAGTACCGCGGACGTTGAGCGGGAAGATCTCAGGCGGCATCACCCAGAGTACGGGACCGAAACTGACGGCGAACGACGCTACGTAGAGCATGAGCCCTGCCAGCGTTACCCAGGAGATGATCCCGGAAAGACCGGAAAACGCGAAGGCTCCGCCGATGATCCCGAGCGACACCACCATGCCCGCGAGCCCGACCAGGAGCAGGGGCATGCGGCCCACCCTGTCTATTATGAGGATGGCGACTATGGTCATAAGCACGTTCACCACCCCGATACCGACGGTGGCGAGTACGGAGGCTTGCGAGCCCGGTGGACTCTATGATGGTAGGGGCGTAGTAGATTACGGTGTTTATGCCGACGAACTGCTGAAAGACCGCAAGCCCTATGCCCACCACGAGCATCGGCCTCACCCAGGGGGCAAGTAGCTCCCTGTATCCGGCCTGCTCTCCTTCCTCTTCCTCAGCGGTCTGGATCTCCTTGAGCTCGCGTTCTACTTCTTCCTCGGACCGGGTTCGGCTTAACACCCGCCGCGCTTCTTCCTCCCTCTCTTTGCTGACGAGCCAGCGGGGGTCTCAGGCAGAAAGTACATGCCGACGAGCAGCACCAGCGCTGGGACGAAGGCGAGCCCGAGCGGCCAGCGCCAGCTTCCGCTGGAAGCGAAGGCCGCGTTTACGAGGTAAGCGACCAGAATTCCTATCGTGATCGCAAGCTGAAAAAGCGCGGAGAGCGACCCACGCACATCGGTCGGGGCGGACTCGGAGATGTAAGAAGGTACGAGTGCCGAAGCGCTGCCCACCCCCAGGCCAAGGAAGAAACGGAACAGGATCTCCACGTTGGGAGCCAGGCCCGCGCCGACGGCTCCGATGGCGAAGATTGTGGCCGCGATGAGGATGATGGTGCGCCGCCCGAGCCTGTCAGAGAGCGCCCCACTGATCCCTGCTCCGACCACGGCCCCGAGCAGCAGCGAGCTGACGATGAAGCCTTCGAGAAACGCGTTGAGCTGGAAATCATCCTTGATGAAGAGAAGGGCCCCGGAGATGACGCCCGTGTCGTAGCCGAAGAGCAGGCCCCCGAGTGCCGCGACAGAAGCCACCACATATACAAAACGCCTGTTACCACCGGACCCGCCCGAAGACGTCGCCTGAGCCATGGTTGTCCCCTCTACTTTCGCAACAATTTGTATCTTTTGAGCTTATTTTCATACCCTGTTTGGCTGCTCTCAAATCTGGAAAGCCCACGCCAGTTAATAACCCTGGCATTGAGGGGAAGGCATAAGGCAGGCGACGGAAGTCGCATCATCTATGGACCATCGCTCGACTTGCTT
>DASSJP010000255.1:0-3083 GCA_035691165.1 Rubrobacter sp. | reverse complement strand
GTACAGCTCTCCTCCCTCGTTCTCCGAGGTAAGGCCACCGATCGCATCCCTGATCTCAGATAGCTCGAAAGCGTAGAGGCCGAGGTTGACGAGGCTGACCTCGCGCTCGGCCTCGGTAGCGTCCCTCTCCTCGACGATCTTGACCACGCCGGCATCCTCGACGACCCTCCCGAGGCCACTCGGGTCGTCAAGCTCGGCCACAAGAACCGTAGCCCCAACACCCGCCGAGCGGTGCCTTTCGACCAGCTCACCCAATGTCCTGTCGGAGATCAGGGGCCCGTCGCCGTTGATCACCAGGAGGATGCCTTCCTCTTCCCCTTCGAGGGAGGCGAGGGCGACGCGCACGGCGTCCCCTGTACCGCGCTGCTCCTCCTGCAAGACAGGTTCCGCATCCTCGGGCAGTACGGCCTCCACCAGCTCAGCCTGATGGCCAACAACGACGAATAGCCTCTCAGGGAGCAGAGGCCTTGTGGCTTCGATGACGTAGTTGACCATCGGGACGCCGCACAGGGTATGCAGGACTTTCGCCCGGTTCGACTTCATCCTGGTGCCCTTGCCGGCAGCCAGGATCACGGCGAAGATCGGCGAACTCTGAGACATGGACTCGCGCAACTCCTATCGGTCGTCGTGCTCCTCGGCTGGGGCGGCAGGATTCGAACCTGCGATCCCGGGACCAAAACCCGGTGCCTTGCCACTTGGCCACGCCCCAGTACCGGCGCCGCGATTATACCGAAGCGCCTTTTCGCCGTCAGAACTCGGGCGGCCTTTGTAGTTATTGCGACCGTACGGCGCTGAAGGGTTTCGCGATACACCGACTCGGCAAATACGTGAAAGAGATCTTTTCAGGTCCGTAGTCCGCGTCATGCGTGGTGCTCGTGATCGGCGAGCACTTCATCGATTACGCGCCGAGATCTTCCTGCTTCCAGGGGGTTGGTGTCGATGTGTTCGACGAGTGTGATCAGGGCCTTCCACAGCGTCCAACCACGACCCCGCGCCCAGGTCGCGTCATCCAGCTGAAGAGCCGCGCGGAACGCCTCCCTGCTCTTCCCTTCGAAGAGGGTCCACGCGATCGCCAGATCGCATGATGGATCACCCACGCCCGAAGTCCCGAAGTCGATGACGGCGCTCAACCTGCCCTCCTTTACCAGCAGGTTTCCCCAGGCGATATCTCCGTGAAACCAGACTGGCAAGTCGTGCCATGTCGCCCCGAGAGCCACTTCCCACACCTCACGCGCGGCGTCGGTATCGATCCTGCCTTCGAGCGCAGCAAGCGCCTGCCTTGTCTCGGCGTCGTATACCGTCAGCGGTCCGCCGCGAAAGAAGTTGTGCTGCCCTGGCGGCGGTCCACCGGTGGGATCGATTCGCTGAAGGGCGGTCAGGAAATCAGCCAGCTCGGTCGCAAACTGGCACAGATCAGTGATACGTTCGGCGGTCGCGGTCTCGCCTTCGATCCAGCGGTAGACGGACCACTGCCAGGGATAACCGTCTGCCGGTGCCCCTTTCGCCAGAGGGACAGGGATCGGAAGCGGGAGAAGCGGAGCAAGTTTCGGCAACCACCTGTGCTCCTTCTCTACTTGCAACGCGTACCAGGGACCGCTCGGCATCCGCACCGTCATGTGCTCGCCGAGATGGAAGGTCCTGTTGTCCCACCCATCGAATTCGACCGGCTTGATGGGCAGATCCGCCCACCGCGGAAACTGCGTAGCGACCAACCGTCGAACGAGCGATACGTCGACGTTCACCTCGTCGGCATGCATCTCATCAGCGCACATGAGCATCTCCCTTCACGCAAGACTCGCCGGGCGACGCGCAGCACGTTCCCGGGTGCCGGGACGGAGTGGATCCAGACTGGCGGGCAGAGAAACTCGGTAATCTGGAGTGCTGTTTCCCAGTCACACGTTGAAGTCAGCGAGGACTTCCTCGACGGTGCGCTTCGCCAGCGCGACAAACTCTGGGTTCGTCTCGCCGTAGTACGGGATGATCATCGCCGCCTGGTGGAGTGCGAAGCCGCGTGCTCGGCTCCACGTGCCGTCGTCGACGTCGAGGGTAGCGCGAAACTTTCCTCGCCCGGTATGGCTGAACACGCTCCACGCGGCGATCACGTCAGCGGCGGGATCACCGACCCCGGCACCGCCGAAGTCGATGACCGCGCAGATCCGGCCGCCGTGAACGAGCACGTTGGGCCTCAGCAGGTCGGTGTGTATCCACACCGGCGTTCCTTTCCACGCCGGTGCTTCGAGTGCGCGTTCCCAGACGGCGGTGGCCGCATCGCTGTCTATGACGCCCCGCGCCGACTCGATGGCCGCGCGCGTGACGGCGTCGAGTTCGTGGAGTGGCTTGCGCCCGCCGCGAGGTGCACCGACGGAATCTATTCGGCGCAGCTCGACCACGAACTGCGCAAGATCCCTGGCCGCCTGATGTTCATCGTCAACGAGCTCATCCGAATACTGCTGGCCGTCGATCCATCCGTAGATCGCCCAAGAGAAGGGGTACGAGTCCGCAGGGTGGCCCTTCCCAACCGGCTCGGGGACCCGCAGTGACAGACGTGGGGCGAGTCTTGGGAGCCAGTGCCACTCCTTGTCCAGGTCCAGTGCCCACTTCTGCACGCGCGGCAGTCGCGCGTAGAGGTGGTCGCCAAGCCGGTAGATGGCGTTCACCGTCCCTGTGGACCGAACCGCACGGATCGGCAGGTCCGCCCACTGCGGGAACTGCGCGTCGACCAACCGTCGAACGAGCGATACGTCGATGTTCACCTCGTCAGCGTGCATCTTGCCAGCACACATCAGATCGATCTTCCAGGAAAGGAAGAAACTATCTGACCTACACGAAGACGTTGTGCAGAAGATGCTAAATTGCCTGCGCTGCGCTTCACCGTCCGAATAATAGACGATTTCCCGGAAGTGGAGTCAGAGATTGCTTGCCCGTAACGCTTGCCGTAACGTTCAGCAGACAGGTGTGCTATGGGGTAGGGTCGTGGCAATAGAAGCAAGAGAGCGGGTCTAGTGGTCGATGGGATGAGCCGTCGCGCCACTGCTTGGCTTTCCTGGTCGCTGTGTGCGCTTTCTCTCGTGCTAACCGCGCTT